>NZ_CAJNBJ010000002.1:300000-500143 GCF_905220995.1 Nitrospira defluvii | reverse complement strand
ATTAATCAGACCTTCCCTAGTTAATTCAGTACCAACACAGTTAAAACGCCGAGTCGCTGCAGAGATCACTTTCGTCTATTGGTATTCACAACGTCGGCAGTTCGACCCCATTCGCCGGCTCTCCTTTGTTGGCTATCCCCTTCCTCGATCGTATTCGCATTCTCCTAACCGGTATTACTCGCATGAGGTTGATCACTCAATGACACCTTCGGGCAAGGAGGTTGGGACGATGGCTTCTCCGCTGGAACGGCTCCGTGCGCTCAACCGGGAGGGTAAACCGCGACCGGTTCATCCGGAGCTGACGTTGTTGGGATTCGGCGCGAATCTCGACGACAACCAACGGGAAGGGGTCCTTGTGATGCGGGATGCCGATCGAAGTGGTCATTTCGGCTGCCTGGGAACGACGCGGGTGGGCAAGACCCGCCTGATGGAGAATATCGTCGAGCAGGACATCAGGAAAGGTTACTCGGTGGTCGTGGTCGATCCGAAGGGAGACATCGAGTTGTTTTCAAAGGTGGTGCAAACAGCGGCCGAGTGTGGGCGGCTCAAGGAGCTGATGCTGCTCACGCCGATCTTTCCCGATGAGTCGGTCTACCTCGACCCGTTATCGAGCTACTACATGGAAGATGAACTCGTGAATCACATCGTCTCAGGGATCAAGGCGCGCGAGGATTTCTATATTGCGATTGCGACCCAGGTGGCTCAAGTCATCGTGGCAGGCTTGATCATACTCGCCAAGGCGAAGGGAATCCCTCCTCAGATCTCGTTCTACGATGTGAAGCTGCGAGCCGGTCATAAGGACCTGATGCAGTTCCGAGATACGCTTCAGGCGTTGCCGGGGACGGAGGAACTGTGCATGGCGATCGATCAGATCACGCATGGTCCGAATATGGCGGACTTCTACGCCAAGGTCTCGACATCGCTCCAGACGATGTTGTCGGCACTGACCTTCGGCACGACGGGACGGATCATCGGAAAGGCAAAGACGAATGAATTCATTCGGCGGCTCGAATCCGGGAAACGCGTGATCATGGTCTGCAATACCGGCAGTCTACTGACGCGCCGGACGGCTCATATTATCGCAAAGGTGTTCATCTCCATGATTCAGAGCCTGGTGGGACGCCTGTTTGCCTCCGGGCGTGCGCTTACTCCGCCCTTGTGCCTGCACATCGACGAGGGCCATAACGTGCTCTACCCCGACATCAAAGAGCTGTTCAATAAGGGCGGTGGGGCCAATATCTGGATCCATCTGTATACGCAGTCGCTCGCGCAGATCCAGGAGGAGGTCGGTCCCTACGCGGCACAGAGCATCATGGACAACATCAATTCCTGGGCCTACTTCCTCCTGAACCATCCGGAGACCGCGCAATACGTGGAGGATTCGACCCCGCTGGTCACTCGAGATGAGCCGATGATTGAGGTCGGCGGCCGGGTGATGATGAAGTTGACGGCGCGGCGCCAGGTCCTCCGCGATCGCGTGATGTCTCTCCCGAAACGGTGGTTCTATTTCCGCACATACGGGCAGACGTATAAGGGCCAGACCTTGGATACGACGCCCCTGTATGTGAAGGTGAAGTTCCCCGTGGTCAGTCCCCTAAGGTCAGTCGAGTCCCCGGCGCCTGCCTCAGACGCCACCAAAGACGGTCCGGCTCAGGCACCGCCGCTCTCATCCGCGTGATGGCGGACGGGCGGACTCGCTGTATTCCTACTGTCCCGTGCTGCTGTTCTCCTGATCCCTTGGGGGACTACCACAGCGTGTGGATTGAGCGGTTTCTGCTCAGCCAGGATGGCGAATCCGGCGGTGTCTGCCCTTCGCCTCAGGTATCGTGTCCGGCCGTGAGAGTTCGTGAAGGAGATCCGGTTTGCGGTGATCCATGTTGTCTCTCGACAGGGATGAACTGGGTGATGGCGTCCTTTCACGTTGCTGCAGCTCCCCACTGACCGGCTCGCCGTTCCAATCGCTCCGTACTTTATCGAAGACCCAACCCCCCTTCCCAAGGTCCTCGACCGCGAGCCGGCCGGCGAGATAGTTTCCGACTCGAATCACGTCATCCAATTCGTCCGCAAACGCGACCAGGATCAGGGTCCCGGAGGGGGCGACAAGGAAGAATGCGCGGCTGTCGCGCTCTTTCGTCCGTCCGCGCTGTGCCTCGATGATGTCCCCGACCGACGCGGTGAACGTTCCAGTGACCTCCGCATGAAACCGGCCTTTTGGCTTCCGTTCGAGCGGCGCGTGTTCTCGATGGATCTTCTGTTGGGTGAAGTCCCATGTGACACGAGCGACAAACGCGGGATCCTTCCTGAAGACGGTCGCGTGGAAGGTGAACGCGAATCGCGTCGGGCTCTTGCCTGGGGCGTTCATCCGTCCTGCTCACAGGAACAGGGGAGTCGTGTCCCCGAGCAGAGTAGGCGGGAGATCATGGTATCTGAGTCCAATCTACCCGTGTATTACAAGCCCGACGGCTGTGGGAGTGGCACTCAACGAAGCCCCTGCACGAGAGGATGGCGCCGGGCTCCGACAGAACGAGTGGTTAGATGATGGGACCGCGCGGCAAAGGGTCGGAGTCGGAATGTTCAGGGCAGTCGATCTGCAGGTCCCGGTCACCGAATGGGGCATCGACGAAGGCGCAATGGTGCGGCTTCTCCGGATTCTCCGGGTATTGCCTGGGCCGGAAGTGCCGGCAGGTGATGCACATCTGGCTGGTGGGGATCTGCTTGGCCTCCTGAAGCTGCAGGAGGGTATGGAGCAGGTGGGCGTACAATTCCTCCTGGGTGGCAGGACTGAGTGATTCAAGGACGGAGTTGAGCACATGGGGCCATTGGAGGAGGCGATGGGCGGCGAGCGCTCCGGCTGGTTCAAGCGTCAGCAGCACGTCTTTTGAGGGAAGATCGGTGGTCTGCACGTGAATGAGATCCTTGGTGACGAGCTGGTGAATGGCTTCGTCGAGGCTCGGGCAGCACACATCGAGCGCGCGCACGAGGCTGCTCCGGAACATGCTGTGGAGCTGCGAGGCGAGCAGCAACGTGAGGATGTGTTGTTCAATCAGCGAAGAGGGGCAGGATGCGGGTTCTTTGGCGACCTGGTTATAGAAGCTGATCTTGGTGAGGGCCACACGGATGCGCTGCAGGAGCGTGGCCTTCGCCAGCGTGGCATTGCCGACACCGTGGCAGGGAGAGAGCGTTGATGTGTCAAGACAGTCCATCGAGCAACGTGGCTCTGGGTCAGGGTTTACACAGTTGTGATGGTGCATGGCTTTTATACCAGCAAGACGACCCTTCGCACACCTAGCCATTCGTAGGGGGCAGCCTAGCCACTTGGCTAGGTCCGGAAGCCCTCTGTCAGCAATGGCTTCAACGGTTGCTCACCCCTCCAGTGATTTGCCTCTCTCCCTTGGCCGCCCGGTGTTCAGTTTGGAGGCACCGTCCCCAACCACGCTGAGTGTGGGCGTCCCGTTCCCGAGTGGATGAGCATCCCGTCCCCTGTGGGAGGCCGCCGAAACGGCCTCCTGCACCAGTCCGAGCTGTTGCTCCACTTTGCGCAGGCTTTTTGCCGCCTGGTCCGGGGTTCCGGGACTCCAGGTCGTGATCGTCTTGGCATAGACGGCCAAGGTGGCAAGGATCTGACTGGCGCAATCGAGTCCGTTGGACAGGAGTTCGGGGCCGGGGCTGTGGCGGAGCGAGTCCTGGAATCGGTCGACCGCCTGCTGCTGTTGGAGCGCAGCAGCTTTGACCTCTGCCTCCATGGCTTTGATCCGGTTGCGTTCCTGCTGGAGTTGCTCTTCCAGGGTCTCCTTGTCCTTGTGAGCCGCTTGCAGCTGCTTGGAGAGGTCCTCCAGTCGTTGTCGGAAATCCTCAAGCTCGGTCTGGAAACGGCTCTGCACAGCCTGATCGACGGTCGCGTTGGTTGCCTTCTGTTTCGAGGTCAGGGTCGTGGCGAGGGACTTCGCCTGCTTGAGGGTCTGTTGGAGTGCGGTGATCTGGTTGTTGAGGGACTGGATCTGGAGCTGTTTCTCCTGGAGTTGCTGGCGGAGATCGTGAATCAACGAGCTCTGCTCGGCAGCCGGGGCGACTGGGGCCCCGGAGCTGCTGTGAGCGGTGAGCCGTTGCTGAAGCTCCGTGAGATAGGCGCGCTGCCGTTCGGGCGAGGCGGCCGCGAGGGTCAACTTGATCTCGCCGGGAAGATACGGAATCAGGCCCTGCAGTTCCGGGATGAGGCTTTGGAGGACCTTGCGTTTCCACTCGGCCTCGCACTGCCGAAGGCGTTCCTGGTCGTGGGGTGACAGGTGGCGGCGATGGACGTTGTCGAACAGGGCGGCGATCTTTTCTTCCAGCGTGGTGGCGATGCTGCACGGCACCTCGCCGTACTTGGCTCGGATGGCTGCCTCGTAGCGATGGTGACCGGAGAGAATCGTGTACCGGTCACCGGTCCGCTCGACGATCAGGTGGCAGAGGATGCCGACTTCCGCGACACTCCGGCAGAGGTCGTCGAAGTCGGGGTCAGCGAGCGGGGGAAACAGGTCTTTGTACTCCGGGTTCACGATCAGCTGGTTGACTGGGATCATGACAGAGGGTTGCATACAGTCCTCGCAGTTTGATGGTTCCGACTGCTTTCCGAACAGCCTGATAGTGGATGGAGAAGCCTTCCCGCAGGAAGTGCCGATGGATGTCTGTCGACCTCAGCCGGGGGTTGGTCCCGAGCAAGGCGCGAATGGTGTGGATCAACGTGTCGTCGGAGATGTCCTTGCGGACGAGTTGGCGAGTTCGGACGAAGTCCTGGGCATCCGGCGACAGAAAACTGAGAGGGATAGCGTAGCGGCGCCCGTTGCGCCCGCCCCGGCCGCGGGTCCGGAGGAGATACCATCGCTCTGGCGCGTGGCAAAGCAGAACCTGGAGGGCGGGCGGAAGATGGGTGCGAGGCAGGGGGAGCCAGAGGCGGAGTTGCTGGGTGCTATGCGTGATGTGGAACCGCGTCAGCACCTGGCGGAAGGCGGGCAGTGAGATGTACGGGACCTCCCCGAGCGCGTCGATTCGCGGGCAGGTCAGGCCATGGGCGATCCCAAGCTCTCGGGCCAGCGCGTGGAACTCCTGCTTTGAGGTGTTAACGAGCAGGCTGGTCTTCACTGAATCGCTCCGAGTGCGGTGCGTCCATCCATGCCGGGATCGAGTCGCCGACGTCCGGGGATGAGACATCGATCTTGTGGACGTCATCGTCGAGCCCATCCTGTGAGCCGGGTGCGTCCCGAGAATCCTCGCTGGCCTCGTCTTGCGCATCCTGGAACGAGGGCTCGTGGAATCGCTCGATGCGAGAGAGGATGGTGGTGCGGTAGCCAAGCTGCTGGAATTCTCGCTTCCGTTTTTCGTAGGTCGAGTATTCGATGAATTTGAGGAAGGTGCCGCTGGGATCCTCGACGAGCACGATTTTGTCCCTGCCCGGAACGAGCCGGTGGAACTCCTTTTGGAGGAATCGGTAGATATAGCTGCTCAGTTGGCAGTGTGCCCCTTTGGTGAAGTCGTAGTTCGCCAGGCCCTCAACGAAGGCGATGAACGATTGTTGTTTGAGATCTTCTCGGCTGACGGCCGGATCGAGGCAGTGGTAGCGGTCGATGACCGCCTCGATGAGTCTGTCGTGCTTCTGCCAAAGTTCGAAGATGGCGTTCTGAGGATTGGCGAGGTGCAACGAAGCGTTTGAAGGCACGAACATGATGATCCCTTTCCCTTAGGTAGATGAACAAGGTGACAGACATGAACAGCGAGATAAACTGAGGAGACTTGATCGAAAGGAAGACTGGTACCTCTACGCAGAATGTTTCAATTCTCGGTGGAGAAACACGGATGGCTTCTGGTCCCATGGAGAAGGGCTGGCAGACGGCGAGGAAGGTTGGCGTGCTGGAGGAACGTGGGTTCTGGAGACTGAGCTCGGACGAATTCGGATGGAGCCGTACCGATGACTGGATGAGCCCGCACGAATGAATCGGAACACGGTGGGTCGAGCGAGAGTGCGCGTGTGTAGATTCCTGAAAGTTCATGTTGACTACGCTTAAAGCGAACTCCAGCCTGGAGTTGAAGCGGTATTGTATGTAAACTAGTTAACAGATATCAAGAGGGATACGAACCACAGTAACGTGTCGTCTCCTGAGTAATACAGATTCAGGTATAATGATTGTAAGTTATTGAAAATACACAATATGTAAAATTGATGGTATTTTGAGATAGCCTGTCTTTACACGGATGACAAACTTTGTTATACGTCTATCCGTTGGTATATAGATAAGGAGTCAGGATGGCTGAGACGGCCCTGTGGAATTTGATTCGCGAGGTGCGGACGCGGGCGGGATTGAACCCGAGAGAGTTGGCTCGCCAGCTCAAGATGTCTCCGGCGCACCTGTACCAGATCGAGGATGAACAGAGCGGGGCATTGCCGAGCGATGAAACGCTGCGGGCCATCGCACGGGTCTGTTGTGCGGATCTTCAGGAGCGGGCAGCGGTGACGCATAGCCTCCTCCTGGCGCGTGCGCGATTGATCGTCTCTCCTGAAGTGGCGGCCCATCTTTCGCCTCGAGGGGAAGAGAACATGCCGGAGGAGTTCCAACGGCGGGTTCAGGCTGATCTCAAAGGACGATCGGAAACCGAAATCAGATTCTTGGATGCGCAGTTGGGCTTCAATGGGCGGCTTGGGTTGGTGGCGGCAGGGCTGGCGGGCTTGACGAAGAGTGAGGTGAGAGCCTTGGCGGTGGCCTTGGACCAGCCGGTCGAGGACTACCTGGTTGCAGCGGGATATTTCCCAGACTGGATGTTGCCGCTGGTGAGAAAAGAGGAGGGGGAGGTTGGGCTGTTCGATGCGCTCCGGAACATTTCAGGGAAGGCCTTGGGGGAACTCGCCAGTGTCCTGCCGCCCGCTTGGATGAAGTTGGTTCAGGGGTTGCAGGCTGCCAAGATCGAGGTCGGAGAGAAAAAATAAGCCGGGTTTGCAATGAAGCGGGCTGACGGGAGTGAGATCCTGTCAGCCCTTCGTATTTTCAGGCCCTGCGGTCTGTCGCATGGAAGTGCCTGCCGTATCGTTGATCCTTCAACGGCACTGGCGGTGTGAAATGCGAAGCGGTCTGAGCCACTGGAGGACGGCGGCCTTTCGTTCGAGGGAAAACTTGCCGACACGACCATCTTGACTGGTGACGCTTCGGCGGCTGCGACATGCGCGATCATGGATCGCGCGCATCAGAACTTGTGTTTAGGACCTCGCGAGGTACTGCGTCCAATCGAGGGTCTGCAACTGAAGCGCCGGATGCATGGCTTCGAAATCGGCGTCGCAATGGATCAAGGTGACGCGGTGCTCCAGCGCGACCGTGGCGATGAGACAATCCGCAGCCGTGGGCGACACTCCGTGTTTTCTTAGCCGCCCCGCATTCTGCCAGGCTTTTTCCCACCAGGCCACCTCGAACGGAAGGCGTATGACTGGAGCAAACCACTGCAGCAAGGTGTCCGGATGTTCGGACTTCGTGAGGCCCGTCATCAGTTCGAGCAGAATCCACTCGGTGAGCGCGGTGTCCCCGCTGAGGATCAACGGCTTGAGTCGTGCACGGACTTCGGGATGACCGGCTGGACGCAGGGCATGGATCCACACGGACGTGTCAACGAGATACATGCGGGGTCCGTTTGCGGCGTTGCTGTCGAAGCTGCTCGGGCGTCAGGTCGAGGGGAATCGTCCCGAGCGCATCCGCGAGTTTCTGTAACTGACCCTGGCGGATGACCGTTCGTAGACTGGCTTCGACGGTCCCTTTGATGGTGTCCGTGCCAAGCGCCTTCTGAGCCTGTCGCAGGAGATGCTGATCGATCTCGATAGTGGTCTTCATGTCATCCTCTGCCCCTATGATTTCAGATTTATGGCTATATCATACTGGAAAACAATATGGGCGTCAAAACGATGTCCATATATATAGAATGACGTGAAGATGATGGGGCTGGCAACGATTGCCGCGACCTCAGCTGCGTTCATGCACTCAGTGTCCACGAGTTTGGTCGAGACACGGTCCTCTTAGAATTCAACTCCTTCCGTAGTGGGAAGGAAAGGGGGGACGCCTCCGCCATCGGCCACTGGGGCTTCACCGTCTGCTGCTTGATCGAATGCGGTCGCGTCGCCGCTCGTCTTGAATTGGACGCGGGTCAACGGGGTCAGGCGCTCGTTGGCCTTTAGCGTTGCGTTCGCGCGGGGTTCCAATACCTCAGACCGCGGACCCGAAAGTGCCGGCGCCGTGGCCGGAGCAGCGGCGTCGAAGAACGAATGGTCCTGCCGGTCGAGTCGGGAAATCAGTGCCGACGCCTCTTTCTTTGTCAGATGGTGGATCTTGGCGAGAATGAGGTCCTCGGCCAATCCCGCTTCCTTGGCTTTTCGCAGAATGCGCCGTTTCTGGGGCTCGGTCATCTGTGGCGCTGCCGGCGTGTCGGGAGCGGCAGAGGGGGATTGATCAGCCTGTTCCACGGGTCGTGTCGGATCGGAGGTGGCCGGCGGCTCAGATGTGGCGCTCTCGGCCTGCTCAGAGCCGGGTCCGTTCAGGGACAACGCCTTCGGGAGGTCGTGTTCGAGGACTGTGGTGGCCTGCGGGTCGATGGCCGGATTCGTGTCCTCTGGTTCCTGGACTTCGATGGAACCCAGCTTGCTGAGGATCTCCGCGTTGAGCTTTTTCAACTCTTCGATGTCGGCGGCGGACCCGTCGAAGCGGAGGGCGAGCGGGTAATGGATGCGGGGCTGGCCCTTGTGGACCATGTGTCTGGGGACCCGGCGGAGTTTGAGCTGGATCATCGCAAACCGTCCGATGTGGGTATTCATCCAGTCGAAGTAGGAGTTGATGTCGATCATGCTGTTCGAGCTGCCGAGGTCGATCTGATACAGACCGGCCATGCTGATCCTGGGCAGCATGACGAGCAGCTGCGCGCGCTCCGAACACTCGCCTTTCTCGAGCAGTTCGCAGGGGCATTCGCGTGGCTCGAATCGGAAGGTGCGTTCGTCGAGGCGCTGGGCCTGTTTCTTGTTCCCGATGCATTTCAGCCCATGGGAGTTCCCGTACCATCGGAGGGATTGGGGAAAAATCAGCTCCGGATTGTTGGAAGGAAACATGACGTCCAGCTCGGTGGGTTTCTCCCCATAGAGTTCTTGGACCTCCTTGGGCACAACGAAGTAGGGGGTTTCGACGGGATAGCTGCCGCTCTTGCCGAGCGCTCGGATGCCCAGGCGAATCTTGCCGATGATCGGGTAGCGACGGCGGTTGGAGAGGCCGTTGATGCGCGTGAACGGAACGAAGGTCGTGGTCATGGCGATGTGCCTCCTTGTGATGGACTTGGGACGAGCGATTAGGTGATGTTGGCGGGCGTTCGGCGGCCCTGCCTGGATCAGGCGACCCGAGGGTCGGGATCAGCCTGAAGAGTCCGGCTTTCCTGGGCGACCCTGCTAACCGACAGTTTTTCGATGGGCAGGGAAGTCTCAGCCAGCTCCTGGACATAAGACGGTAACAGCTTCACGTCATGGCGGGTCTGCGTGGATTGGGTGATGCGGACGATGAACCCGTGCCCCTCTGCTTCGCTGGCTTGCTGCGTCTTGAGGCCGGCTTTCAGCAGCTTCTTCACCTGGTCGAATCGTTTGTTGAGGGGTTTGATCCTGGCGTCGAGATCAAGGTACTCCGCAGCCAGTGCCGCCATGTCGGGTGAGAGAGGTACCGTATTCGTGAGGACCGGAGCCACGTGGCCTTCCCAACACAGGCGTGAGTAAGGGCAGTACTGGCAATGGTAATTGGAGTCGTCTTCGTAGGGTCGGTCCGGCAAGGTCTGGTCAGCCCGATGCTGTTCGATCTGCGCGAATCGGGCAAGCGCTTGCTGGTACAGACCGATGACGTCCTGTTTCGGGAAAGACCGTTCTCCGTTCGAATGCACGATCTCGCACACGGTGAGTCGGTCGTTGGGCACGTCGTAGTGCAGTCGATATTCGAGGTAGGCGCTCTGATTCTTGTTTTTGATGAGGAGCAGGGCTTCGTCGATGTCCGGGTTGAGTTGGGTGATGCCGCGTAAATAGAGGCAGACCTGCGCGAAGTAATCGAGGGGGTAGTCGCCCTCCGCGTACCGTTGGAAGGTGAAGTGTTCGATGGCCTTGTGTTCAAGCAGTCGGTCGATGCCGAGCAGATCAGTGACGATCCCGTCGATGTGGCCCAGGATCGTGTACGACTCCCCTGCGAAGACAGTTTCCCCGCAGACGACCTCCGTCTGGCGATCCCGCAGCTGAAACGCCGATTGCTCAATCCAATTCAGCGTGAGCTCTTCGTGCCAGGAACTGTCGTCCAGCACGACCAGGAACCGGCCGTGGGCCTGTCTTCGCGGGAACTCGCGCGCGTGGTAGACCAGTTTCCGCACACATTGGTTGGGACCGGCGCTGGAGGGACGGGGCCGATACGGCCAGTCCTGTGCTCCCATGGCGGCGAGGGGATGGATCAGTTCGGCGAGCATAGACCACCTGTCGAGGGCTCATATTCGGAAATACCGAGAAGAAGAACCGCTGCGGGTCTATCCGGTCGTGGCCGCCAGAATGAGGGGAGGGGCGTGGTCGAGGAGGGCAAACAACACGAACTCGATGTGCCAGAGTGAAAATAGAGGCGCGGTGGTCTCTATATTCACAATGGAAAACAGAAGCGGGTCCGGGGGTGGGGTGCGGGGCGCCCTTTCGCTGGTTTGGACTGTACCGTTCCGTCCGGCGGGTCTTGAACGGCAGGGCGGAACATTTGCGACGGACCTCTGGAAAGAGTATCCCGGAAGACAACGCGTGACAGGGGCAACAGAATGACCCGCTCCACGAGGAGGCGAGGAAGGTGAAGGAGATGCGCGTTCCACCGGAACCGACCGTAGCTGGTCGTCGGGAGTGCCTCGAAGAACTCCTGCTGGATGACTTGGAGGTCATGGATCAGCACCCGCTGGTGACACTGCGAATCACATGGCTCTTCGGGATGAGTGCGTTGCTGGCAGTACTGCCGAAGCATCGGGCGCCTGTGTGGTTCCAGTACGTGCTCGCTCGCATGTCTCGCCATCCGTTCTTGATGAGATCAGGGGTTGATCGAGCTCTGGCCTGTTGGCTGGAGTGGCAATTGAATCAAGGCGAGCGGTTCCGGCATGGAAGTCCGTGAGCTCTAGTGGTCGGAGCGATGGCAGCGTCTGGATGTGGCCGATCGAATCGCGTCAGGATTGAATCAGTGACACACCCGGTTTGTGGTTGGAGAACGCGATTGGTCGTTTCTGTGTTTGAGACAAGCCAGGTACATAGGGAGCATCAGTGGATCAGGAGCGAGTAGCTTCAGGCTCGGATGTCTGTATCGAGGTGGAAGTCTTGCGGGCTCTTTACCGAAAGGCTGAGACGGGATTTACCGTGTTATCCGTACGCGAGGCTGCAAAGGTTTCGTCCGCGCTCGATGGGCATCGGGTCTTCAAAGTGGTGGGCCAGTTGCGGACGGAGCCGGTGCAGTCTCAGCGCCTGCTGCTGGTGGGTCGCTGGGAGTATGGCACCCGGGGAGAACAGTTCCGCGTGGCAGCGGTGAGCTGCGCGCGTCCTCATACGGCGGAAGGCATCAAGGCCTATCTCGCGTCGGGAGTGCTCTCTGGCATCGGGCCGGTTCTCGCGCAGCGGATCGTCGACCGCTTCGGGAGAGATGCGCTAACAGTGTTGGATCTGCACCCCGAACAGCTCATCGAGATTCAGGGGATTGGCGAGTCCACGATCGCGCACATCGTCAAGTCCTGGCAGATTCAGAAAGGACGGGCGGCGGCGCTGACCGAGTTGTTGAGCTTGGGCTTGAGCGTGAGTCTGGCGCACAAGGCCCTCCGGCAGTTCGGACCCGAGGCGGCTCTGCAGATCCGGACGAATGTTTACTGCTTGGCGGAGCTCCACGGGGTCGGGTTTCAGCGGGCCGACAGCATCGCCAGGGAACGAGGCATGGCAGTGAACGATCCTCATCGGCTGGTCGCCGGGCTGCACTATGTCCTGGAGCGGGAAGCAGGAAGAGGCCACAGCTGTCTGCCGCGCGAGGTCCTGACGAAAGAGGCGCAACAGGTGCTCGAGGTAGAGGTGACCGAGTTGGAGGCCGCGGTGGCGAGGGAGAGCGAGCGTGGGGCACTGCAGGAGTGGGAGCGCACGCTGTACCTGCCTCGGCTCTATCACGCGGAGCGAGCGCTTGAGGCAGGGTTGCGGGACCTGGCCAGGCAGACCTTTCTCCCCTCCCGGATTGAGTTGGGGGCCGTGGAACGCCTGGCGCTGACCCCAGTGCAACAAGAGGCGGTCGCGCGCGCACTGGATCATGGTCTGTCGGTGATTGCAGGATTGCCTGGAACGGGAAAGACGATGGCCGTCGGATATCTGTTGCGCCAGGCGGTGCGCCTGGGATTGAAGGTGGCGCTCGCGGCTCCAACCGGGAAAGCGGCGAAGCGGGCGGGGGAGGGAACCGGCCTGGACGGCATGACCATCCATCGGTTGCTGGAATGGCACCCCCGGGACGGCTGTCGGTTCAATCGGCGACGGCCGCTGCGGATCGATTTGCTGGTGGTGGATGAAGCGCCGATGATGGATCTTGAAATGGCGGCCGCGATGGTCAATGCGCTGGATCCGGCGCGGACCAGGCTGGTGTTCGTCGGCGACATCCATCAACTGCCTGCGGTGGGAGCGGGACAGGTTCTCCGCGATGTCATCGCGGCCAACATCTGTCCGGTCACGGAGCTCGTCGAGATCCAGCGCCAGACGGCCGGGTCGCAGATTGTTCGTCTGGCTCACGACATCCACTTCGGGGCCGTGCCGTCTCTGCGCTCAGGCTCGCTGGGCGAATGCGAGTTTCACCTGCGGAACGAGCCGGAAGAAGTGCTCGCGGCGCTGCGCGATGTCCTGCCGAGGCTGCCGTTTCGACCACAGGAGATTCAGGTCCTGGCGCCGATGAAAAGGGGGCCGTTGGGGACGGTGGAGCTGAATCGAGTGCTGCAGGACGTCATGAATCCCGGGACCTCGGTCGATGGCTTTCCCTTTCGCGTCGGAGATCGAGTGATCCATTTGGACAACGACTACAAGAAGCAGGTGTTCAACGGTGAGATTGGGTCGATCACAGAGGTGTCAGAAACGGAGCGCGTGCTCCAGGTCGCTTATCCGGATCGCCAGATTTCTTATGCCGAAACGGAGTGGGACGAGCTAGCCCTGGCCTATTGCATGACTGTGCATAAGGCCCAGGGATCGGAATTTTCCTGCACGGTTGTGGTGATGCACTCGAGCCACTACCCGATGCTGACACGAGAAGTGTTGTATACCGCGGTGACCCGGGCGCAGAAGCATCTGGTCTACATCGGAAGTCCTCAGGCCTTTTACACGGCATTGAAACGGGATCACGCGTCCGTTCGCCATAGCCGGTTATTTCGCGATTCTCCCCTAGCTGTGCTTGAGCCCTTCTCTCATCAGACTGTGTTCCTCGCATAGAGTGCGCGGTATCCAGAAGGCATGCAGCGATAATCAGCCTGAACATGACCAATAAACAGGTTGCGGAATATTACGAGATTCGTTAGATTGTGCAACCGATATGAATGCAAGACCCACCATCTCAGCTGGCCAATTTGTCGACAACCTCCTGGCAACAGGACGCTATACGTTCACGCGAGCGGAGGCGAAACAGCAGCTCGGGGCAACACCGGGAGCCGTATACATGGCTTTGCATCGGCTGGTCAAGGCCGGCCGTCTGGTGATGCCCCGGTCCGGGTTCTACGTCATCGTGGACCCGCAGCACCGGTCCGTCGGCACTCTGCCTCCGGAGTGGTTTATCGATGAGCTCATGAAGAATATGGGGAAACCGTACTACGTGGGGCTGCTCTCCGCGGCTCAGAGTCATGGTGCGGCACACCATAGACCGCAGGAATTCCAGGTCATGGTGCCGACGCGAGCTGTACGACCAATTCGGGTTGGCAACGTGCACATCCGCTTCTTCGGAAAGGGACCGTTCGACCGTTCAGTCACGGTCGAGGTCAAGACCCCGACCGGCTTCCAGAAGGCCTCCTCAGCTGAGACAACGGCCTGGGACCTTGTTCGCTATCCTAGACCGGCCGGAGGGCTGGAACACGTGATCACCGTGCTGGCTGAACTGGCCGAGCGTCTGGATGCGGCCAAACTCACAGCGATAGTGAAGAGACATGAAGAGATCCTCGTTGCGCAACGGTTGGGATATCTGCTTGATCGGCTGAGCCGCAGGAAGTTGACGCGCGGCCTAGCCGATTGGGTTGACAAGAAAGATCCCCCTTTGAGACCGCTGGATCCGGCCTCACCGGTCGGAGATGGGCCTGAGAGCCGGAAGTGGCGTCTCCTGGTCAATGCCAAGTTGGAGCCTGAAGGATGATTCCGCAGGCCTTCATCACTCAGTGGCGAAACGTGGCGCCCTGGCCCCAAGACGCTCAGGTTGAGCAGGATCTGATACTCTGCCGCGCTCTGGTCGAGATCTTTCGTGACTTGGAAATCTCGGATCATCTCATTCTCCGAGGTGGGACTGCTCTGCACAAACTGTACGTGGCCAGACCCGTCAGATATTCGGAGGATATCGATTTGGTTCAGCGCAAGGCGGGCCCAATCGGACCTCTTCTCGATAAACTCCGAGCGCGGCTCGATCCAATACTCGGGACACCGCGTCGACAAAACAACCCTGACAATGTGACGCTTCGCTATCGCATGGTGTCCGAGGTTCCGCCGGTTGTTCCACTGCGGCTCAAGATCGAGATCAACAGCCGGGAGCACTTTGATGTGTTTGGCTTCAAGTCACGGGTATTCGCCGTCCGTTCTCGGTGGTTCGAGGGCGAGGCCGCGGTGAATACGTATACGCTTGAAGAGCTGCTCGCCACCAAGCTGCGGGCACTCTACCAGCGCCGTAAAGGACGTGATCTCTTCGATCTGTGGATCGGACTGCGCATGGAGGGTGTCGACCCCGAGCGCATCATTGAGGCATTTCATCGTTACATGAAGGCAGCGGGGGCAAAGATCAGGGTGACAGACTTCGAAGAGAACCTGGCGGCGAAAGTTGCCTCCCGGACCTTCAACGAAGATCTCCGCCCCTTACTAGCGCCCATTGTCGAGTACGACGCTCGCGCCGCAGCGAAACTTGTGAGCGATCGGCTCGTTGCCCATCTGTGAAGGTTCAAGGGTGTCGGCTCGCGCCGGTCCGTGCTGTGACATCATTTCTGTCATGATTGACTCGCGGGATCGTTCGCGGTCCCGCGAAGTGTTGTTCCCCGGGGGGCGAACGGAGGCATCTGGTCTACACCGGCAGTCCTCAGGCCTTTTATACGGCACTGGAACGAGATCACGCCTCCGTTCGCCATAGCCGGTTATTTCAGCATCATTCTCCATCGCTCTCTTCGTCCGTCTCTCACCAATCACTGTCTCTGCAGTAGAGCCTTCGGCACTTCCCTTCGTATCACAATCAGCCGGTAATACTCTCCGTGGAATTGTCAGGGCGGAGCGTCGTTCCGTCTGGAGTGACGCAGCTAGGAGATTCTGCCGGCGCAGAGGGAGTTGGCGATGCGGTGGAGAAGGATGAGTCTCGTGGCCGGCATGATTGCCTGGTCCTCGGTCGCCGTCCACGCGGGAGCGGTCGTGAAGCTGTGTGAACGGAAGTACCAGCTTCCTGGCGGAGTCGTGACGGTGCCAGAGACTGTTCAGTATGTGCTTGGGACGCCGATGACCTGTCCGGAGGCGGATCTGCTCTCGCCTCTCCCATCGGCTCGCATCCTCGATCCGGCTCCAGAAGCACTGTCGTCGCTGTTGAAGACGGTCCGGTCACTGCCCGTGGTCTTGCCGAAAACAACCGTCCGGCAGTCCGGCCACAGCGATCAGCAGCGCGAACTCACTCAGTGATGATCATGGAGCAAGAGCAGAAATCCATCATGGGACGGTGCGGTTCGAGTCTGGACCAAGCGTGGGGCGACGGAACGATCAAGGGGAATGAGGCCAATCGGCCAGGCAGTGCACTGCCGTACCTCCCAGGCTGATCCGACGATCCGTATGAAACGGCTAGGCCAGCGACGGCGATGCAGAAAAGAGAGGTGACCCAGTGAGGAACTAAGACGGTCTGTTGTCTGACTTTGTTCGGCATGGCTGCACGATCAGTTGTATGAGCTCTGAATGATCCAAGGATAGAACCTGGAGGGTTCCACATGCGTAACCTCATGAAGAAGATGACAGCGGTTCTGGGCGTGATAGCGATGGTGCTCTTCGCCAGCATGGTGATCATGGCGGTTCCGGCGTTCGCGGGCGCGGATGCGACGTTCGGTCCGCTGAACACCCTGTTGACGGGCTGGATGCAGGGTTCGCTCGGCACCTTGCTGGGCCTGATTGCCGGGGCGATCGGGCTGGGTTCTGCGATGGCCGGCCGGTGGGGCTACATGTTCACCGGATTCGGCGTCGCAGCCGGGTCCTTTTATTTGCCAACGGTGATCCCGACTATTACCACGGGACTGATGTAAGGCTCAGGCTCGATCGGGATGGGGTTGCACAGACGACTCCATCCCGGTCTGGTTCACGGCGACAGATCCGGGTCCACGGGTCAGCGGGTGGGTGCCGGTACGGAGGGTCACGATGCAGGTCTTCATCCCGAGATATCTGGACAGTCCGCCACAGATCGCCTGGTGGGAGTTGGACGAACTGATCGTGCTGATTCTGTGCGGCTTCATCGGCATCCTCACGCGGCAGCTGACCTCTCTGCTCGTCGTCGGCCTCCTGTGCACGTTCATGATTTCAACGCTGAAGAGCGGGAAGAGCGACGGATTCATCTTCCACTTCGCGTATTGGTACGGGATCCCGGGATTCGACCTGCCGTTGGGGCCGGATGGAACGGTTCGGGAGTTGATCGAGTGAGGAGCGCATGCATATCGGACGCTATGTGAAGGATCTCTACAGCACGCGGGCCATCGCGTTCGTTCTGCTCCTGGCCAACATCGGATTGGTGCTGGCCTTGATGGCGAACGGCCTGTATCGCCGGGTGGAGATTCTCCACGTGGTTCCCGCGTCGGTCTCCCAAGAATACCTGGTGACCTCGGATGGGAATGTCTCGGATGAGTACCGGCGGCAGATCGCCCTGACCTTGCTGCCGTTCGTCACGAATGTCACGCCGAGATCCGTCGAGTTCGGCCACACGGTCGTGCTGCGCTACGTGGCGCCGGAGCAGTACGGGATGATGTCGGAAGGGTTGGGGGCCGAGCGGATCTACATCGTCGGGAATAACCTCAATCGGGTGTTTTTCCCGGACGCGACGGAGATCGTCGGAGATGACGTGATCATCAGCGGGTTGGAACGCCGGTTTTCGGGGTCGATTCTGGTAGCGGAGGAGGAGCGTGAATACCATCTCACACTGCGATTCAAAGACTTCAGGCCTGAGATTGTGGCGATCAGCAGCCAGCATCGCGATCGCGCTCGCGCTGGCAAGTCCGCCATTCAGTCAGGCCGATCAGAGACTGACCGTCGAGGATAGCCGGACGCTGCGGGCGGCGGTGTCGCTTCGTGACATCAATGTCATCGAGCTGCCCGAAGAGGTGACCTCCGTGTCCAGCTCCAAACCGGATCTGGAGGCGAAGGCGCAGGGCCGGTATGTCATGGTTCGGGTCCGCACGAGCCCGGCGGATCTCGTGGTGATGGCCGGCAGACAGGCCTACGTCTTCGAACTGGTGGCGAGCGCGGAATCAACGCAACGGATCACGGTCGAGGACGATCGGGCGGACGGAGCGCCGGGGGAAGACGATCCCGTCAAGATGGCGGCGGATTATGTGGATGGGCTCGTCGAGTTGATACGGCGAGCGGCGTTGGAAGACTTGCCGCGAGGCTGCCATTCAGCCCCGATCGACCCGGAGCAGTATCCCAGGTGGATGGAGCTCGAGGTCGTCAAGGGGATCGAATCCCGCTGTCCACGCTATCGCGTGATGGCATACCGGCTGGCGAACAAGACGTCCGGGACGCAGACGCTCCGGGAGTCGGAGTTTTTCACGGGGAAGGAGCTCGCGATCGCCTTGAATCGCCACGTCATCGAATCGGGCGAGGAGGTGCGAGTCTTGTGGATCGATCTGGTTCCGTCTCCGGCGGCGAAATAGAGCGGCACGGTCGGGCTGTACTCCTGGGGAAGGCTTGTCCGCGCCGAGGCGAAAGAACATAACGACATGAATCCGATGCAGCAGAAATCAACAAGCCCAATTCTCAATCCGGGCGGTGATCCGAACCGGAAACCGAAGACGCCGCCGTCGAAATGGCTGATCGGGCTGATCGGTCTCGTCGTGCTCGCCGTCGGCACGGTGGGGCTCAACCAATTCCGGACACCCGGCAGTCACGGGGCTCGGGCCCAGGCGCAGTCCAAACCAGTCTCGCTGGATGCGGCGAAAACGGACCAGGAGATCTGGCGGGCGGAGGCGGGGAAACGGATCGAGGCGTTGTCGCAGGAGAAAGACGAGTTGCGGCGGATGATCGATGCGCTTCGCCTGCGCATGGAGGCGAAGGAGAAGGAGCCGCTCAAGCCTGAGTCCAAGCCGACGGGCGACGGGCGAGCGGACAAGACAGCCGTACGAAACGGGGTCCTGCCGCCCCCGCTTCCTCCGACCTGGGCCCAAGGGCCGGATGCCCTCAACCAGCGCTCCGGCACTCCGCCGCGGGTTCCAGGTACGGCCTCCGCGCCCATCCCTGCTCGCCAGGTCGGCAGTGAGAAGAAAGATGTCATTGTGGCACCGACCGATGGCATTCGCACCTTCCGGGTCGAGCCGGTGTCCCTTCGGACGAATCAGTCCAAGAAGTACTGGCTGCCCACGGGCACGATCGTGCCCGTCAAATTGCTCTCCGGTTTGGATGCGCCGGCGCGGACTGCCGGCGCTACGGGAGGGGGCGGAGGCGCGATGGGGAACAGTCCGTCTCCCATCCTGATGCAGATCCGGGATCTGATGAAGCTGCCTAATGACTTTCGGGTGCATGCCACCGACTGCTTCTTAATGGGAGAAGGGCTCGCGGAATTGTCGTCGGAGCGCGTGCAGATTCGCGGGGTGAATATCTCCTGCGTTCGGCAGAACGGCACAGCGGTGGATATGACCATTAAAGGGTTCGTCGCCGGCGAGGACGGCAAGGCTGGCATGCGCGGGCCGGTGGTGATGAAAGAGGGCGCGATGTTGGCGCGCTCGCTCCTGGCCGGCTTCGTGTCGGGCATCAGCCGCGCGTTCATGCCGTTTCAACAGGGCTTCGTCATCTCCAGCAGTCCGTCGCAAGCCTTCACGTTTCCGCCGGCGGGCCAGTTGGCGATGGCGGGGGTGGCGGGCGGAGCGGGGAATGCGGCGTCGTTGCTGGCACGCCATTACGCCGTGATGGCCTCCTCGATCTTCCCGATCATCGAGATCTCGGCGGATCGGGAGGTGGACTTCATTGTGTCGGACGGGAAGGAGCTTGAGGAGTTTTTCTTGTCGTCTGCTCCATCCAGCAGCGTATACAGCCCACCCGGTTCGTTTAACCCGTCCGCGGTGCCGATCCAATAATACCCGAAGGGAGCAAGTTGATGACCGGACGCTATCGGAGGTTGCCCATGCGAAACACACATCTTCCAGGGCTCTGTCTCAGGACCGTTCTCATGATGGCCGTGATGTCCTTCGTCTCGACGCCCGTCGTCGCCGAGGAACCTCCGGGACAGTCGGTCAGAGCCACGATCGAGGCGAAGTTCCCCGGGGTGAAGATCAAGAATCTCTCGCAAACCGAGATCCCTGGCTGGTACCTGGTCGAGACCGATGGGGCGCAGTTGGATGCGAGCATTCTGTACGTCCATGAGAGCGGACGGTATGTCTTCTCGGGTGGCCTGTTCGACCTGGCTTCCGGACGGAACTTGACCAGGGAATACTTGAGGCGCAAGCAGCAGGAGGTGCTCTCGGGCTTGGATCTCTCCAAGGTCATTCTGTTGAAACCACAAGCCGAGGCACAGAGGGAGCCTGCGCTGCACCCGATTGTGGTGTTCGATGATCCGGATTGTCCCTTCTGCCGCAAATTTCATCCTGAAGTGAAGAAGATTGTTCAGGCCGGTGTTCCCGTCGCGGTGGTGCTCTACCCGCTGGTGCGTCCGCACCCGGATGCCTATCGCAAGTCCGTCGCGATCTGGTGCGCGGCGGACCAGGCCGTCATGCTTGATCATGCCCTGGCGGGTCAGCCGGTCCCATCTCCGGAGCAGCCCTGTGCCCATCCGATCGACGAGAATCTCAAACTGGGTCACGACCTGCATGTGTCGAGCACTCCGTCGATCTTCTTGCCGAACGGCACCCTTGTGCTCGGGCATCGTTCCGCGGAGGAGATCCTGGCCTTGGTTCGGCCGAATCCTGGCCTCTCGCTTGGACAATGAAGAGTACGGGTCGAGAAAGAGCGCTGAGAATGCGACACATCGGCGGACAGGTTGGGACCGGCTTGATGGCGATGGGGCTCGTCCTCTTGTCGGGCTGTGGCTATCACTCGCAATTCAGTTGCAAGGGGTATCCTGAATCTGCCAGTTGCCGGTCGGTCTCGGAGAACTTCGATCGGAGGTTTGAGCCGTCTCCTCCATCCCAGGATCTTACGCAGGAGAGTCACGGTCGCAATCCGACCGGCCCCAGGGAGGGGTTTCCGCCAGCGCCACCGGTGGCGGGGACGATCGATTCCTATCTGGGCAAGCCGGTCCTGGTCCCGGCGGACGTCCTGCGAGTCTGGATCGCTCCTTATCAGGATTCGAAGGGCCGGCTGCACGATTCGGCTCAGCTGTACGTCGTGCTGAGCGAGGCGCATTTTGTCTACGGCCACCGGCAAGGCATGCGTCGCGTCCCGCGCGGCGCTCGGCCTGGCGCCGATTTCTTGCCGAAGACGTCACGGATGGTTGAACGAGCGAGTCGCGGCAAGACCGGGGGGACCGGCGCTGCCTCAGGGACAGGGTCGGGTCCCAGCACCTCTCAGGATCTCAACCTTCAGGACGAGAGCCGTCATTCCATGGCGCAGCCGCGAGTCAACGGTGTGCCAGGGGCTCCGAGCAATCCGGGCCCATCGCCCATGAATGGAACGCCGGCCTCGCCCGTGGATTCCTATGGCTTCGGGCCGAATTTCCCGTGATCTCCGGTTTCCGGAAACGATCGGCTTGTCATTCGGAGAGAGATCTACATGTCTACCCTGCTTGAGTATTTTGCGAGAAAGATGATCGCGCGGACGTCGATCAGTGACTGGCTGCCGCACCATGCCTATGATCCGGACAACCGGGTGTACCGGCTGGCTGACGGCCGGATCGGCTGTGTCTGGGAAAGCCCGCCCTTGTTGGGCATGGGACCGGACACGATTCAGAAGCTCACGAACCTGTTCGAATCGAGCCAGGCGCCGACCGGCACCACCTACCAGCTCATGATCCATGCCTCGCCGGTGATCCAGCCCTATCTGGATGCGCACGTGGGATTGAGCCATCGGGGGGATCCGGACTCCCGGTTCCTCCGGGATGCGACACGCACCAGGGAGTTTTTCCTGGAGTCGCAGGGAACACGGTTGATCCCGACGTCGGGCATCAGGCCCCGGGACTTCAACGTCTATGTGTCGGTTACGATGCCTCTGAAGGAGGAGTATCCGAACGGGATCGAGTTCGAGGACATTGTCGAACAGCTCGAGGGGGTGGAGCAGACGCTGCGCAACGTCGGGTTGCCGGTGGTCAGAGTCCCTCCGTTGGAGCTCATCTGGCTGCTCCATACGCTGCTGAGCCCGGGCCATGCCTGGGAGGAACGCCCGCCCTCCTACAACTCGACGCAGTTGATCAGCGACCAGGTCGTGGCGCGGGATACCTACGCGAAACTCCACGCGCGCATGTTCGAACTCGATGGGAAGTTCGTCAAGAGCCTGACGGTGCAGCAGTTTCCCGAGGAGTGGCACGGATCCAAAAACCGGGAGCTGATCGGCAGTCTCCTGCGAGGCATGGACCAGATCACCTGTCCGTTCTTCCTCACGCTCAATGCGGTGAAGCTGGACCAGGTCAACTCGGTCGCCGCGCTCCGGAAGAAGCACGTCGTGGTGACGAACCAGGCGGTGGGCTTCATGCTGAAGCTCATTCCCATCTTCGAGAAGAAACTCCAGCACTTCAACCGCATGATGGCGCTCGTCGCGGAAGGGAAGCAGACCATCGGGCTGTACGTCCAGGCCGCGCTGTACGCAGACGATCCCAAAGAGTTGGAGAAGCACAGCTCGGCCATCAAGGCGATCTATCGCACGCACGACTGGTTGCTGCAGGACGACCATTTCATCGGGTTCCGGGTGTTCCTGTTCGGCCTGCCGATGGGGCTCCCCTCGAACGTCCCCCTGCTGCGTGATGATCTGCGCCGGCTCAAGACGGTCCACTCGGACGTCCCGGCCCACCTGGCGCCCATCGTCGGTGACTGGAAGGGCATGGGGCAGCCCGTGATGCTGCTCACGTCTCGGTCCGGCCAGATGATGAGTCTGGACGTGTTCGCCAATACGGAGGGCAACTTCAACATCTGTATCGCCGCCGACTCGGGCGCGGGGAAGAGCTTCTTCGCGAATTTCTTCTTCCGGTCCTATCTGGCCACCGGCGGCCAGGCCTGGGTCATCGACGCCGGCAAGAGCTACATGAAGCTCTGCGAGCACCTCAAGGGGCAGTTCATGCAGTTCTCGCGGGAGGCGAGGAAACTCTGCCTGAACCCCCTGTCGCGGGTGATCGGCCGCTACGACCGGAAAGCCGAGTCGCCGGAGGAGGAAGCGGACCGCAAGGACGAGTTGGCGATGATCAAGGCGATCTTCGCGCAGATGCTCTCCCCGTCGCGGGCGCTGACCGATCTGGAGTTGTCCTGTCTGGAGCAGGCCTTGATCCAGGTGCTCGCTGATAAGGGAAGCGAGTCGACACCGACCGATGTGGCGGGGGCGCTGCTCAAGATGGGGAAGGAACGGGAGGATCAGCGGATCCGGGATCTCGGCACCCAGCTCTTTCCCTATACGGCCGCGGGCAACTACGGCGATCTCTTCAACGGCCCGAACAACATGCACTTCGAGCGGGACTTCTATGTGCTGGAGCTGGACGGCCTCGATGCGCTCCCGGACCTGCGCTCGGTGATCCTGCTCCAGATGATCATGAACATTCAGGTGGCCATGTACCAGGGCGATCGGGCCAGGCGGAAGATCTGCGCGATGGACGAGGCCTGGGATCTCCTGTCTCAAGGAGGCAACGTGTCGGCGTTCTTCGAGAAAGGCGTCCGGCGAGTCAGGAAGTACGGGGGATCGATCATGACGATCACCCAGGGCATCAACGATTACTACGACAAGATGGGACAGACCGGGGCGGCCTTGCTGGCCAATTCGGACTTCGTCTTCCTGCTCAAGCAGAAGCCGGAGAGCATCGAGTCCATCAAGCAGCGGGGCCGGCTGATCCTGAGCGAGTTCGAGTATCAACTGCTGCGATCCGTCCATCGGGGCGCCGGCTATTCGGAAATCTTCTTCTATACGGCCAATCACGGCCGGGGAATCGGCCGGCTGACCGTCGATCGGCGCACGCAGTTGATGTACTCCACCAAGGCAGAAGAGCTGGCCTTGATCGACCGGATCGTGAAGGCGGGTGGTCCGGAGATGACGATCGATCGGGCCATCGACCTCATTCTGGAGCAGGAACATGAAAGAGCTGCTGCAACAGGTGAACGAGTGGCATGACCGGCATCCGAAGCTGGTGCTCGCCCTCCTCGGGATCGGAGTGATCTGGCCCGTTCTGGCTGTGGCGAGTCCTTGGTATCAGCTTGCGCTCCGGTCGGATGAAAGCCTGCCGGACTACCGGCTCTTCCTGATCGAGAAAGGGCGCGAGCCGCAGCGGGGCGAACTCGTGGCGTTTGTGATGGCGCAGGCCTCTGCCGATCGCGTGCAGCCGGCTGGCCTGGCCAGGCCCTACACGAGGGTCGGGGTGCTCTGGACGAAGCGCCTCGTCGGGGTGCCGGGTGATCGGGTGGAAGTGCGAGGGAGGCAGGTGCTGGTCAATGGTGCAGTGGTCGGAGAAGGCCTGGAGCGTGATCGACTCGGGCAACCGATCCGTTTGGCGAAGCTCGAGAGTCCGATTCCACCGGGGCAGTATTACGTGGCCCTGTCCCATCCGCGATCCTTCGACTCCCGGTACTACGGCTATGTGAGGGCGGAGGATCTCCGAGGGGTGGTCACTCCGATCTGGTAGGTGGCAGTGATTTAGAGGGGGAGGTCTGTTTCATGATGAGAAGGCAGGGACTGTTGGTGCTGGTCGTCGCGGGGCTGCTCTGCGGCGGAGCCCTGTCCTGGTCGAGTGCGGGGGAATCCTCAAGGCAGGCTCGGGAGCCCGAACGGTCTCCACGCGAGGTGGCGGAAGAGATTGCGCGCTTCTCCCGGACGGTGCTGCAACCTTCCCAAGGCCGGGAGTCTCGCGAAGTCAATCGGGATGGGATCTATCTGCTCTTGTCCCTGTCCATGCCGGACGAAGTGCTGAAAGGATATTTTGCCGAGGCAAAGCTGCTGGGCGCGCGCATCGTGATCCGGGGTCTGCTCAATGCGCCTTCGTCCGGCGACGGGCCGGTCAAATTGTCCTTCAAGGCGACAGGCGAACGGTTCCGGCAGTTGATGGGGACTGATGAGGCGTTGCTGGCAGCGGTCTCGATCGACCCGGTGCTCTACGGGCGTCTCGGGGTCTCGGAAGTCCCGGCTCTCGCGATCGTGAAAGGGGACCATGATGCGGTGGTGATCGGCTCGACTTCCGTTCGCCATCTGTTGGAGGTCCTGGCGCGCGAAGAGAGAGTCTATCGCGCGCTGGCGGAGTGGTTTGACCGGCGCCAGCGAGGGTTCCTGCAAGGAGGACCGACGAGTGAACCGCAACCGAGCCTCCCGATGCCGAGCGGGCATCAGCGGATCCGCACGGACTCTCCGACCTGGTCGATTGCCGAACGCGACATGAAACAAGTGCTGAGCGAGGCGGTGGCCAGGGCGGATTGGAACGCGATCAAGCGCCGTGCGGAGGACGCGACGGCGCGGAAGATCCATCGAGGCCCTCAGCTTCCCTTGCCGGAAACTCAGCAACCTCGCAGCTTCCTGGTGGATGCTACGGTCCGATTCCCGGACGATGTGACAGATCCGAAAACGGGAACTCTCTACATCAAGGCGGGCTCGACCGTGAATCCGCTCGACAAGGTGAAGCTCCCCTACACGCTCATCTTCTTCAATGGCAACTCGCAGGAACAGGTGCAATGGGTTCAGCACTACCTCCTGGCTCACGAGGACCGTCCGCTGAAACTGCTCGTGACGGAAGGGCATATCGGTCCGCTCGGTCGGCTGTTGCACCGTCCGGTCTACTGGGCGAATCTGCTGATGTATGAGCGGTTCGGCCTGGTCGCTGTCCCGAGTCTGGTGACGCAGGAAGGCAATCGATTCCGGGTTCAGGAGATCGTGCCATGAGACAGGATCGGGCGGAACGGTCCACTGCGGCTAAACCCGAAGAAAGTGCGCGAGTTCAGCAGCGCTCTAGGCTGGCAAGCCTCGCTGGACTGCTCCTCCTGTTCGCAGTTCTCCTGGGCGGAACGATGCCGGACTCCGCGGAAGCCGTCTGTCCGAAGAACACGAATATCCTGGCCGATACCCTGGTGAAGACCTGCTGGGAATGCATGTTTCCCATCAGTCTCTTCGGGTTCACGCTCACGGAGGTCGGGGAGGACTCGACTCGTCCCGCCGTCGGGCCTGGGATCTCCGCCGTCTATCCGCCTCAGCTCTGCGGCTGCGTGTGTCTCACGCCGTACCTCTGCGTCCCGGGCATACCGCTTGGCATCTGGGAGCCGGTCCGACTGGTCGAAATCGTCCGCACGCCGCTCTGCTTCCCGGCTCTCAACGGGATCACGTTGGGGCCGGAGTTCGTGTTCGAGGGACGCGGATCGGCCAATACCAATATGGATTCCCCCGACCTGGACTTCACCTTTTACCATTCGCACTTCTACATCTTTCCCCTCTGGGCCATCGTCGGCATCGCGGTGGACTGGGCTTGTGTCAATCCCAGCGCCGCCGGCGACGAGATCGATCTGGCGTACCTGTCTGAGATCGACCCCTCCTGGAACGATGACCTGCTGGCACTCATTCTGTTCCCGGAAGCCCTCTTGTTGGGGAATCCGCTCACGGTCGCGGCCTGTGCCGCCGATTCCCTTGCCGCGTCAGCTGGTTTTCCCATCGATCCCTTGTTCTGGTGCGCGGGAAGTTTCGGCTTGATGTACCCGACGACGGGCAACGTGTCGGAGTCGAGCGGCCAGCTCAAACCAGCGGCGCTGGCCATGTCGCGCCTGCTGGCTCGGCTGGCCCGCTTCGGCACCGAGTTCTATACGGCAGCGGACGGGCCGTTGATCTGCACGGACTTTCCGACCGGCCTGATTGTGAAGAGTCAATACAAATACCAGTTGCTTTACCCGATCCCCAATGTCCCGGCGCCCTGTTGCCAGCCGATCGGTCGAACGGTGCTGATGTGGGGGATGGGCAAGATGGTGCCGGTGATCGGAGAAGACTTCGTCTTTCTCCTGTGGAAGCTGCAGCGTTGCTGTCTGCTGTAGCGAGAAAGGGGGGTCAATATCTTTTATGTAACATTCGTTCCTCTGGAAAACTTCGCCAAGACCGGCTTTCTGCAAGGCATTCTCACATCCCTATGCCATGATCGTTTCCGAAAAAAACCAGCTTGCGCTGTCGTTACGTTTCATGTAACCTACGTTACATGAAAGGTAACGACCGAATGGGGCCATTTTCCGCAACCGCGGAGAATGTCCTTCCTGCCAACGTTACATTTCTTGATCCGCCTGAACAACTTTATGCCGCGATGCTGGAAGGGTGGCGGCTTCAGCAGCACAGTCGTCATCTAAACCCTTCCACGATTAAAGCGCGTCATCGGCTTGTCCAGCGCTTTCAACAGTACACGGATACATTTCCCTGGCAGTGGAAGCCAGAAGACCTTGTCGAGTTCAGTGCCGAGCTCTCGCAAAAGCTCAGTGTCTCAACTCTTCGCCAATACCAGACTACTCTTCAGTTATTTCTGGAGTATGTCACCGATCGGAGATACGGGTGGGTGGAACGCTGTGAGCGCGAGATTGGATCTTCCATCATTCAAATCTGTGATGAATGGAACACGGTCTCACACGCTACAGAATACGAGGGCCGTCCCAGCCGTCGCCCATTTACCTTCGACGAGATCGATAGATTGTTTGAATATGTCGAACAACACCATGCAGAGGTGCTTCGCCAGCGCCGAAAAGGTTCCCTTGCGGCGGCGCGCGATGCCGTGATGGTCAAGGTCGCCTATGCCTTTGGTCTCCGGCGAACGGAGGTGTGCAGGCTTGATATCAGTGATTTTCGGCGCAATCCTGATCCGAAAATGAAACATCTTGGTCGGTTCGGTGTTCTGCACGTGCGATTTGGGAAGGCCGCGAACGGGGGGCCGCCACGACGGCGGTTGGTCTTCACTGTGCCGGAGGTCAGCTGGATTGTGGAGGTTCTCGAACAATATCTCAGAGACATCAGGACCCTGTTCAATGTGGGTGCCCATCCTGCCTTATTTCCGACAGAGCGGGTTCAATACCTTGGGAGTAAGGACTTTGGATCTCGCTTTCAACACATCGTGGAGGAGGCGGGTTTGCCTGTCGAATTATCCCTTCATCATCTGCGCCATACGTACGCCACCAATCTAGCCGAATATGGGTACGATCCCGTGTTCATTCAACAGCAACTCGGGCACGCATTTCTCTCGACAACAGCCATCTATACACATGTCAGCAGTGATTTCAAAAACCACCAACTGCAACAGGCGCTTGAACGCCTCTATCGGCCAAAGGAGGAGTAAGGTGACCAAGAAAATGGCCGCTGAATGGAATCTCAAGAAAGTGATGGAGCAGCATCATTTTCATTCGACTACAGAGCTGGTCCCGATGCTGGCGCAACGGGGAGTCCAGTTGTCTCGCATTCAAGTGTATCGACTCGTTGCCCAGGCGCCTCTCCGTCTCACACTGGATCTGCTGGCTGCGTTATGTGACATCTTCGCCTGCACACCGAATGATCTGATCACCATCAAACAGGTAGACCGTCAAGAAAGGAAAAAGCTTGCTGCAGCCGGAGAGACAAAATCATCAGGTCGATTGTCCCTCATTAAGACACGTGTCCATCGACCGAAGTAAGAGACGGAAGCCATGGCGCCTGTTGGGATCTGTCCGATCTGCAACGAAAAACGACTCCTGAAGCGCATCCTTCATCAACGTCGGGTGTGTGTCCGGTGTCGTGCGGCCCAAAAGAAAATCTGTGGCACCTGCGGCAATGCCCGTAGGGTCGTAAGGCATTTGAATGGGCAGCCAATTTGTCACCAATGTTGGAAATGCCATCCCTCTCAGTTGGCTACCTGCACAGTATGTCAGAGCTTCGGTCCCGTTGTGGTGAAGAGAGCCGGAAGCCCCATCTGCGGGGCGTGTTACCCTCGTCACACTGAGCCCTGTTCGCTCTGTGGTCAGCAGAGACCAGTCCAGAGTCGACGTGACGGAAGGGCCTTGTGTATGTGTTGTTATATGGCGATCCGGGACGGCAAAGACCCTTTGCACGTGCGCCGGCGGCCAAGGCGACCCGGACGCATACGCATCTGTTCGAACTGTGGTCAACGAAAGTTGTGCCAAGGATTTCTAGGGCCGACGCCCTTATGTGCAGAGTGCGCCGGCCGTCCACTCGTGCAGTGCGTGTGGTGCGGTGAAAAGAAACCTGTGACGGCGTATTGGCCAGGTGGCCCCGTCTGTAATCATTGTGCCGAAGAATTTAGGCAAAAGCCGAAGGAATGTACAAGATGTAGAAATATGGGCATGGCCGTCCCATTCGAGAAGCGGCAGATCATTTGCCGGCCGTGCGCTGGTTGGGAGGATTCAAGCCGTTGTGTGCACTGCGGGCAGCAAAAACCGCGCTATGCAAAGGGGTATTGTGTTGACTGTTATCTGCGGCACGTGGCCCTTCCGAAGTTACTGAATCTCCAAGGTGCTTCATCAAATACCCCACATCTGAACCGGGTAATGGAGACCTTACTCAGCCGAAAGCCCATCTCCGTGGTGAATTGGTTGAAAACAGGAAGCGCGGCTCTGCTCCACTCCATCGCGCAAGGCCAAACAGCACTCTCACATTCCGCACTTGACAAACATACGTCCCCCGGCCACGCGGAGTTCGTGCGCTCAATCCTTGTGGAAGCAGGTGGACTGCCAGTGAGGAATCGAATGGCCGCCCACATTGACCACTGGCTCGAGGTCTTCAGAGCCGAAGTGCCCGACCAGCATCGTCTTCTCATTATGATGTTTGCTGAATGGCGTATAGTGCGTCGACTCCGTGGGAAAATTCAACACCAACGCCTGACACGCTGGGCTTTGCACTCAATGAAATTGCGGTTACGGATCGCCGTCAGGTTTTTGGAGTGGTTAGATAGACAGGAAAAGACGCTCCAGCAATGCACCCAAAAGGATGTTGAATGCTGGCTCACTGAGAGTAAGGTGACGACCCCATATCTCGTCCGCGACTTTTTGCAGTGGACATCGCTCCGCAAGTTCTCACGCCCGCTAGAGGTGCCTCTTCTGAAATCGAGCGGAATGGTTCTCGTTGACGAGGACAGGCGCTGGGCAATGATTGAGCGATTAAGCAACGATGAATCCATGAGACTCGAACTTCGCCTCTGCGGCCTATTCGTTCTTGTTTTTGGCCAACATGTCAGCCGGATCGTCACGTTACTGGATTCTATGGTGCAAATCGACGAGAAGAAGAACGTAAAGATAGTCTTTGGAGGGGAACCAGTTGTGATGCCACCCGTTATAGCAAGATTGCTCTCCAAGCAATTAGTGGCTTGCCGTGGAAATCCAAACGGTCGTCGAGCCGATGGGACGTACTGGTTGTTTCCGGGACGACATTACGGGAGTCATCGGAACGTGGTCCGCTTGCAGAAGAACCTTAACAACATTGGGGTGGAGTGTCGGAGGGGCCGTAACAGTGCCTTGTTACAATTAGCGAGCCAACTTCATCCGGCAGTTCTCGGACGGCTCTTACATATGTCACCGAACGTAGCAGTCAGGTGGTCCCAAAATGCTGGCGGTGGCTTTAATCGATATGTGGCCTCTCGAACAGCCAGGATCGAGAACGGCCATCACTCTGCATGATGAGAAATGAGCTGTACTGTCGTCTCTGGCCGTGACGCTCGGCCGTGGGGTCGTGTCCCCGATTTCCGTAGAAATTGGCTTCTCCCCGCATTGACTCTACAAAATAACCTCCACATTTCCCTTATACGAGGCGATCGGCATCCGGCCTGACCTCCAGATCCCCCCTCAGGTAGCCGCGGTACTCTCCAAGGCGGTCAGGATCGCACTGAGCTGCTGCCAGCCATCGATCCGCCGCGTGCTATGACGGGGACGTATTACTAAGTTGGGGGCCGCAAGGTTTCAATTAGGCCATGGGACGAATGGAGAGAGAGCCCCTTACCGGAAAGAGGGTTAGGAATGGAAGAATACCCCCTATTACGAAAATCACCCCTTTACCAGTCCCCAGCTGGACGCGGCGTTGTACTTCATGGCTCTCCGGCGATGGGCGACTGTGCGAGGGTTACTCAGAATGGAGTTTGGTTTCTGGTGGAGTAGGAGTGTGAGAAAAAAGATCGTGCGAGGATTCATCGTGATGGTCTGTGCGGTGCTCGCGCCGGTTGTCGCGCGGGCCGGGTCTCTCCCTGACCAGCATCCGTCCTCTTCCCGCTTGGCGAATGAGTTTTATGAGCGAGCCAGGGAGGGATGGTTCTGGTATCAGGATCCGGTCGAGGAAGACGAAACGGATGCGGTTGTCAGACCGGTGACGTTGGCCACTCTTCCGCTCGAAGCCTGGCTGGACCCCGCCAAGTATCGCAGCCTCCTCAAGCGGGTCCCTATCGAACAGGAAGACTTGAGCACGCTGCCGGCTGGGATGCTGAGGGAGTTGGCCTCGGCCAAACGCGAGGCCGCGTTGGATGCCCCCACTCCAGAGACCGTGAAGACGTACATCATCGCGCAACGCGCCGTGTTCAAGCGCTCCGAGGACTTCACGTCCATGTGGCAGTTGGCGATGTTTACGAACCCGCAGCTCGATTTTGCGACCGAGCATCCGACCTCGCAGTTCGGCCACGACGTGGAGGCACAGGCGACGCAAGAGGTGGACGAGCGGCTCCTCTCATCCGCAAGGGCGAACCATGTCGGCCTGTTCTTCTTCTTCACGTCCACCTGTCGATTTTGCCAGGAGCAGTCGAAGATTCTGAAGCTGTTCGCCGATACCTACCAGATCGAGGTCTTTCCGGTCACCCTGGACGGGCAGGGGCTGAAGGAATTCCCGAAGGCTGCGGCGGACAACGGCATGGCCGAACGCGTGTCATTGCAGAAGGTCCCGACGATCTATCTCGCGATACCCCAAGAAAACTTCCTGGTCCCGATCGGCTCCGGTGTCATGACATTCAACGAGCTTCGCGAGCGTGTGCTCACGATCCTGAAGCAGCGCCCTCAGTTGAGGAGAAAAGCGGGCGATTCGTAACAGCCCGAAGAGGTGACTATGGCAACACGGATACTGCGGACCCTGTTCATCGTCGGCGCGATGGTCTGGATGCCGGCCGTCGCCTCGGCTCAGAGCGTCAATGATTCCCTCCAGTCCATGTTCGATAGCTGGGGCGTCGTCAGCACGGCGATACCGGGGGCCTATGAGAGCCAAAGCCGCGGGTATCTCGCCGCGGGCGCCTACTCGATCCGGCTGAACAACGACAACTTCTCGCTCTGGAATATCAACCCTCCACGGTTCCGGCGGGGCTGCGCGGGCATCGACACGTACCTGGGCAGTTTCTCCTACGCCAAGCTGAACCGGTACGTCGATATGCTCCAGCAGTTCGGCGGGTCCGTGGTGTTGGGCTATGCCTTCCAGCTCGCGATGAAAGAACTCTGCGAGACCTGCTCGAACGTCCTCAACATGATCGAGACCGCGTCCAGGACGTTGAATGCGCTGGGCCGGATTCAACCGTGCCAGGCCGGACAGGAGGTGGGGGAAGCGCTCGCCCAGAGCATGAAGGATCCGGACAAGCTCAACCAGTACGCGTACCGGAAATGGCAGCAGTTCAAGACCCAAACCGGCATCACCGGGGATCCGTGGGAAGATCGGGACAGCGCCCAGGATAATACGTCGGCTGATGCGGCAGCGGCTCTGAAGGGCACGGAATACGACATCACGGGGAATCTCGTGTGGAACGTCTTGAAGCAGGCAGGAGTGGAAGATCAGACCGCTCGCATCATCATGTCGACGACCGGCACAATCATTGTGAATGACCAGGGCCAGTCCGAGTATCATCCGCCCACGATCAACTTCTCCGACTTGATCGATGTGGTGCCGGCGGAGACCGTCCGGGTCTACGCCTGCACCGATGATCCCGCCCAATGCCTCCAGATCCAGCCTCAGAATGAAACGGCGATGGAAGGGTTCAAGAGCCGCACGGCAACGGCGCTGCAGAACATCGTGACCAATCTCTATAGTAAGACCGCGATGAGCGCGGCGGATGTGACGCTGGTGAACATGAGCCCGATCCCGGTGCTGAAGATCTTGACGGATTACGGGCATCCGAATGAAGTCGCGACCCAGTTGGTACGGATGACGAGCGAGGTGGTGGCCATCGAAATGGCGATTCAATGGATGGAGTGGGCCGTGAACAACGCGATCCAGCAGGGGGCCAAGATCAAACAGCTCAAGCCCAGCTTTGCCGTGGATACGGCTGAATTCCGGAAAGAGGCGCACGAGGTGCTCGCCGAAGCCTACGCCGAGGCAGCGAAGCGTTCGGCCCACCTCCAGAATATCTACAACGTCACAAAGATGGCCCTGGAGCAGGGACAGTATCGCACGGCCCGCTAGGGTGCCGTGAGCTGAGGCCGGAGCGGACAGCCAATGTGGCAGATCTTTACGTTCGGGAACGGGGATGTCATCGCGGCGGTGATCACGGGCCTCAAGGTGATGATGACCACGGGGGCTTATGAAAGCCTCTTCAGGCTCGGCCTGCTCGGCCTGGTGGTCTTCGCCTTGCTCCATGTGACCTTCAACCGTCGGTTCCTCGGCCCCCTACTGATCGGCGCGGTCGGGCTGCTGTACGCCTCGGTATTCGTGACGGCCGACGTCTCGATCGAAGATCAGGTCAATGCGGCGGTGCCCGACACGATCGTGACCGGGGTGCCGGTGCTGATCGCGTTTCCGGCCTACGTCTCTGGTCAGGTGGGGTATCACCTCACCTCCATCACCGAGACGGCGCTCTTGTTGCCGACCGGCTATCGTTCCACGGGATCGGTGATCAACCGCCCGTTGTTCGAGACGCAGAAGCTGCTCGACTTCACGCTCCCTGACAGCGATCTGTGGAAAAACCTCGTCCAGTATCTCATGAACTGCACGCTGAAGGAGATCGACTACAACCAACTGAACCGCACGGCTGTGGAGAAGGCGACCGATGCTCTTGGCGCGATCGCGGCGACCAATCCCGCTCTGAGTTCACCGTGGTATCAGAATGGCAATATCCAGCCCACTGCGCAGCTCTGCACGGACTTCTACGCGAACGTCATCACGCCGGGCTTTACGACACCGGCGCCCGAATATCTGGAAGCCACCCAGAAGCTGCGTTCGTCGCTCGGTGCGGACCCTGCGACTCCTGGAGACGAGTTGCCAGTGATTGATCAACTCCGGACGACCCTGCTCGGTGTGCCGGGACAGACTTCGGACCAGGTTCTCCGGAATATCGTGATCGTGAAGGCCTGGAAGGAGGCATGGGCCCAGAGGGCCAAGACGATGAACGATGTGCCGTCGGCAGTGAAGCTGGCTCAGGAGGCCACAACCCAGGATTTGAAGTATCAGGCCTATACCAAGTCCTATATCGCCGCGAAGTTCCTCCCCGTGCTCCGAACGGTCGCGGAAGGCCTGGTGTATCTGGTCACCCCGTTCATCGCCGTGATGGCCCTGTCCGGCTCCATGACTCGGGTCCTCGGCCTCTACGGGCGGAGCTTCGCATGGCTCGCCATGTGGGGGCCGCTCTATGCGGTCGTAAATTTCGTCATGTATTTCGAAGCTAACGCCAAGGTCAAGGATCTCATCATCAATTCGGGGTTCGCCGACGCCATCACGTTCAATTCGTTCGACCCGATCCGAGAGTACATCGTCGGGATCAATTCCATGGCGACGGATCTCACGCTGGCGGTACCGGCCGTCGCCTGGGGCCTGGTCTGGGCCGGAGGGAATCTCGCCTCTTCGCTCACCGGAAGTCTCTCCGCTCCTCTCTCTGCCGCCGGCCAGGAAGCAGGGCGGTTCGCTCGTGGTCACGGGCAGGTCATGTCGGAACCACCGTCCTATCTGATGGAGCCGGTTCGGATGGAGACTGCAGGACGTTCCGCGTCGCAAGAGAGCTATACAGTCCCGGTTGGCGTCGGCGGCCTGCGGGTCGATGCGCAAACAGGGGTCTCGACTCTACATCACGCTGATGGCGGGACGACCCGCATCGGGGCGAACGGCATGGTGACCTACCAGGGGCCGACGGGAGGGTTCTCGCGGCGCGCGAGCGAGCTGGCTCCCACCGGCGCCTGGTATGAGAGCGGCGCGTTCCGTCGCGACGAGTTCGATCACGCGGCCGGCCGGATAGTGCAGAAACAGTTCGAAGTCCGCGGGGCCACGATCGATAAAAGTTTCAGCTACGAGCATGATGGTGTCCTCCACTCGGTCCGGGAAGAATACAACCAGGAAACGGGAAGAACCGTCCGCCGCGTGGATTCCTCGATTAAGGATGGCGTGAGCCGGGTCGAGACGAGCACGCAGTGGGGGCCGCAACAGGTCAGCGAAACGGGTCCTGTCATGGCCTGGGCGGTCCATCCCGATGGCCGGCAGGAACCGGTCACCGGCACCCTCTCACGTTCGGGTCTGCGCCTCGGCCACGAGGACTTCTGGGGCGAAGGGCAGCTGGTGACCTCCGGCGACGGCCCGACCCGCGAATACAAGGGACGACTCACCGGACAGAAGATCAACGGGATCTCGGTCTTCGCCGTCTCGCAGGGAGGCTATAAAGAGGGCGTCGTCGGGGAGGTGCTGAGAGAGGATGCCAATCTCCGCTACTACCACAGCGCCGATGGCACCTTTTATACTCGCGAGGCGGCGGAGAGCATTGACGTGCGCAAACTGGACGGGGAGATGGAGACGATTCAGGGCAAGGCGAGGGAATTCGGTCGTGTGACTGTGGGATCAGATGAAAAGTTCCAGCACAATCCCCTCACGTATGAAATCGAAAGCACCAAGGGCGACCACAAGGCTGCCTATTCAGGGGAGATCCATGTCGATGCAGAGGGAAGGAAGTTTCTCCAAGCGACGGCGGGTGGGACAGAGCGGAGCAACAAGGATCGCTTCGTCGATGCGGGGATGGAGTATGTCTACAAGACCGGTGACAACGGCGGCAAGAGCTACACTGCGGATGGCGTGAGGCTTCAACGGATCATCGGGCTTCTTCCCGAGAATGAGGCGGTGATCAGGCAGGTGGCGACGCACGAGGAAGGGAACGTGATCCAGCTTGCCAACGGCCAGGAGCGGCGCGTCCCCACGTCGGTCAGTCTGTCTTATTCAATTCCCGGAGGGGTGACGAAATCCTTGACCGGCAATTACGACCACCAGGGAGATTTTCACATCGCTGCCGGGCAGAGCAGGGAAGGGGTGGAATTTCTGACGCTTGACCAGTATCGCGGGCAGGAGGTTGCCGTCCGCGGCGTGAGAAGCAATCAGACGGGAGAAGCAATCTTCAGCCACGCGGAGGGAGGCCGAAAGACAGAACTGTGGGACTATGTGTCACACGTGATGGGATGGCAGGAAAAGGAACAATACCTCAAAGACAAACCGATTCAGTGGAAGGATGGGACGACCGGGCAGACCCACAAGGGACATTTCTTCGGCCTGTTCGATCAGGAAGGGAACCTGCTGGAGGGCAGCGTGGTCAATGACCTGAGGAGCCAGGCGTTCGTGATGAAGCAGAATCCGCTGACGAAAGAATACGAGACCGGCTTCATTGACATGCATCAAGATCCCGATTCGCATGCCTCCGTGGCGACCTACACGACCCTTTCTACCGAACAGATCGGCGCGGACGGGACCGCTCGGACATTGACGCTGGGGCCGCAAGCAGGGAATGGCACGAGAGAGATCCTCTCGGATATCGGAACAGGCGGGAGAAAGACCGACCTGTTCCATGACTACACCCATGAAACAGGCGGGCATTTCGTCGAGCGGTTCGAGGAATTCCATCGGATGCAGGGTGGGACTCTCTCCGAAATGCATAACACACGCATGTTCAGCGGCACCAAGTGGATTCCCGATCCCGTCCATCAGGGGCAACATCATCCCGTGCAGATGCGTGGCTTCATGGATGAACAAGGGAACGTGGTCTACGCCGAATTTCAGAGCGGCCAGTATGGGAAGACGTGGAACTACAAGGTGGTCGATGGAAAGGCGCAATGGGGAGTGGCCGAGACCGCTCAGCCCACGTCTGGTGGACCGGGATTGACGAATTTCCGTTCGCTTTCCAAGAACGAGGTGGAATCGAGTGGCTTGGCCTCGACCCAGGTTATTGGGCCTGACGGAAAGCTGCTCTATGAGAAAGGGGATAGCGGCATACAGGTGATCGAATGGGATGTGTACAGGCAGGAACTCCAGCGACGGGTGAACATCGGCGCCGAGTATGCTGTGTTTGGGCACTGGGATGCGAAAGAACTCACCAATGAAGACAGCGGGGCGAAGCAAACTTTAAAAGCGATTGGGGCCGGCAAAACCGCTGTTGACATTGTAACGGGTGCCGGTAATTTGGCTATGACAGGTCGGCGACTTGGCGGGGCATTCGGAGGCGGAACCGGCGCTGCAGGTCCAAAAGGAGGACCACTTCCAGAAGGAGGTCCCACTGGTCGGCCTGGCATGCAGCCTGGGCTGGGGACTTCGCCGCAGAGTATGGAGGATCTCCAGAGGTTCCAGGAGGATCTTACGCATGCCCTCAAGAAAAGCGGGATCGATATTACTGGGGCGAAGGGCGCTGGTAAGCACATTCAACCGTGATCCCTTCGCATCAATAGGAGTGCTTGATGCGTGTAGCGGGATCGGAACACTATCGCTTGTCACGCGGGTAGCATTGAAAATGGCTACTGTTCGTCAATTTAGGTAAACTTTCGCCTGACAACATGTAGGTTCACTCATCATGATGTGGACTCAATTAGAGGTCTTCTGGCGGCGGCTGAAGAACTGGTGGAAGGGCCTCGGATGGGAGCTATCTCAACGAGGAGATGAGTTGGGTCTGTTGGATCCTGATCCTGAGTCCAGCAGGGAGGAACTTAATCCAGGAACCGGTTACCCCATGATCGATGAGATCATCGATGTTCATGGCAACACCTATGGGAGAGGAGAAGACTCTCTCTGCGATAATGATTAGCGGTTCCCTGGCGTGATGACGGTTATCAAGTCGTATTGTTCTTGAGGAGGGTCATCACACCTTTTGATGTTGGGCTACGACTGATCTGGTGCAAGATGCGAAGACAGAGAGGCGAGGCGGGCGTGGAATAAACAGCCCGGCTGACTGCCTCTGACTCAAAGTGATTGGTCGAGATACACCGCGGGCTGATAGCCGGATGGACTGCAGGATTGGCAGCCTATCTCAGTGATTGGCACCAGACGGAGCGATGGATAAGTGTGTGAGTTCGAAGTAAACTTGGGCATCGGCACATTATTCAGGTTGCCTCAATATACTGCGGGGAAAGCCTGCAGCAGACTTATTAGTTCGGCGTCATATTTCTACGCCCCTATATCATGGCCACTTTGACATCAGTAATCCCCGACGTAGACGTGCTTGTGGCACTAGCGCCTGAAGAACTTGCTGAGGTCGTTCTGCGGCTCGCCCATGAGCGCCGGCAAAACGGCCTCATTCACCTACAGTCCTTGGTGTCAGACATTCACGGTACTCCAGGAGCCTCGGACGGCTATCCCCAGAACCGGAAACGAGATGCTGAGTTGGCGCTTGCCGAGGCATGGAATTGGCTGTCGGTGCAGGGCCTTCTGATTCCGGAGCCAAGAACGAACGGGAACAATGGATGGATGCTTCTGAGCCGCCGCGCCCGAACAATATTGGCTAACGACTCGTTCAAGACTTATGCGCGCAGCGTTGCGTTCCCGAAGGCATTGTTGCATCCGTCAATAGCCGATGAAGTCTGGCTCGACATTGTTCGCGGTGACTTAGAAACCGCAGTGTTCAAGGCATTTCGGGCGGTCGAAGTAGCTGTGCGAGAGGCCGGACACTTTGCCGATACGGATATTGGAACCGCGCTAATGCGCAAGGCATTCGACAAAATGACCGGTCCGCTCTCTAATTTGCAGCAGCCCGAGGCGGAGCGTGAGGCATTGGCACATTTGTTTGCCGGAGCAATCGGTTCATACAAGAACCCACATTCTCATCGCACTGTTTCCATCAGCGACGCGACGGAAGCCCAAGAAATGGTCATCTTGGCGAGCCACTTGCTTCGCATTGTTGATAGCAGGCGGTAGCCTATGACGCCGATCCCATCATTCCACCGGACGTGCGCGAAAAGCCGCGCAGGCCGGTGAATTCAGACGTTAGACGCGCTCGATTTTCTATGGCTATGTCATGGGAAGCTTCCGCAAGGTGTTTTTGGTGCTTGAGCGGTGATAAGCCGGAGGTCCTCGGAGAGCATTGAAGCCATAGGGAATGCGGTGGTGGGAGTGACTGGGAGGCGGATCGTTCCGAGGACTTCTCCAGAGGGGATCGACGATACTTGCAGGACGACCTCGGCTGCTGTCTGGGTAGTATCGATGTTTCCGGTGATAAGTACGGTGGCCGGAATCCAGCGGCCGAGCGCCACCTGTTGGCTGTCATGGACCCGGCCGCTGAGTTGAAACTGTTGTTCCTCGATGATTCTGGATTTTGTTGGATCGTCAGCGACGAAACAGATCTGTGCCTGCAAGAAGTGTTTCGCAAGAGACGCCTCGATGACCTCTTCGAGTACGGTAGGGAATCCTTGAAGTTTGGCGACCTGAACGACGAGCGGATGAGGCCAGCGCTCGGCCGGAATGGAATGAGTCGCGGCCTGGTAAGCTTTGGTGAGCTGTTTCGGTGAGACGTCGAGCATCGTCGTGATGGTATGTGGTCCCTGCCTATAGTTCACTTCCAATCTGCCTGTGTGCGCTTCCTGTGACGTAGCCCTTGCCTGATCGTTCCGGAGGAGATGCGCTAGTCGGAGGACTGTCCTCATAGCGGGAGTCGGATACGTCGCGAGTAGATCTGTCTGCCCGGCCCATTTCACGTCAATCCAGCCTCCCTTCACCGGCTCCCATCGTTCCGTCAGCTCGAGGGTGCGGTGAATGTTGCTGGGTAGGAGGATGGAGCCCTGAAGGGGTTCTCGCATGAGAAGTCGTCGGCATCCGTAAGGCATCGGTTCATCCGAAGCGTGGCCGAGCGTGAGGACGTACTTGATCATGCCGTACGGACACTGGAAGAGTCCGGGAACGATCGAGAGGGGCGAGAAGACGTAGCGGCGATAGTGTTGGGATGTCTCTGTCTGAACCGCGGTGGTCACGGCTGTCGCTTGCTCGATGGCCAGGGTCCAGCCCAGATGATCTGGGTGTACTTCTGTCCTGATCCGAAGGTGGCGGGTCGGATGGCGGTCGAGCTCGAACACGCGGGTCTGGGGAGGGCCCGCGACCTCCGGGACAAGTTCTGCACATCCCGCGAGAAGGAAGCTGATAAGCAGGGGAAGGAGGCGGCTGGTTCTCATTGTGTGATGAGCCATCCCTCCCGCCTCGTATCATTGTGGGGCGCGATGTCCCCCTGTGGGCGACCTGCGTGCATCACCGTGTCGAGGATCCGTGCGCTCATGGTGTCGAGAAACTCGGCCCACTGCCCGGGCGGGGCTTCCACGAGGAGATGAGCGAGAACTTCGCCCGTCTCGATGGAAGTGATGCTCGTCGTCGCGAGGTAGCCTTGTTCGTGGAGATTCCGGGCATACACGCGGACGAGAAGGGTTGCACCGGACCATTCCCCAATTCCGTTCTGCGCCGAGTCCCTGTAGCGGCCTTGATGGTGAGCCGCCTGTAGGTCTTCGGTTTCGGTGAGAAGCTCGTCGCGCGCGACGACAGCCAGATCCGACCGAGCAAAGTGTCGGAGCAGATGCGTCGCGATCGCTCGCGTTTCAGGAGCGGCAGCATTTCTATCGGGTTCCACGACGGTTCGGATTCTGATCGCTGATGGCCACCGGCCTGCGGGAGCCCGTGCCGCTTCCTGCTCGATGGCGGTGCGGAGCATCACGGTGGTCAACGGGATCGGATGAGAGACGAGAGGGCCTCCTGGTTGCTGGAGTTGAATCTCTGCGTGGCCGGAAAGGGTGTCGGAGATCTCGATGCCCTGCCGCGCGAGCAGGTTTGCGATCCAACGAGCTCGGAAGGTGATTGTCGGCTGCTGCGGACTCGGAGGAATGTCGATGCCGAGAGGATCCTTGCCGGGGAGCTGCCATACGAGCGCAAGAGAACCAGTCGTCACCGGCTGATCCTCCTCTTCAATCCGGCGATCCAGGCTGACATCGTTTCGCATCATCGTTGCTTCGAAGGAGTAGGCCTCGCCGCCGCCGGCCAGCGAGCAAGGTTCATAGAGGGCTGGTCGGCGCCACATCGGCGCCCCGGGATCAGCGAAAGCGAGTCCCGTCATCCCTAAGATTCCCCACGTCGGACATGTGACCCACCCTGCCACGAGTTTTGGAATTCTCCAGGTTTTCGCAGCCGGATAGACTCTGGTCTTCCACGTTTCCTGCTGCGTCACGTCGACATACCGTCGGATCCGTTGGATCGGCTGAACGGACCACCCAAGGCCATCGGTGTGGGTCGTGATCCGGAGTTCCGGAGGACCGATAGGCTCAGTGTGGTGAATGACCGGCACCTGCTGAACGTGGTCGAGGCTGACGGGTTTGTCGATCGGCGCGCAGTGGGGCAGCACAAGCGCAATGTAGACAAACCAGGGGAATGATGTATGGGGGACCGGTGGTTGGTCCGTGGGAGCTTGGTTTTGATGACCCATTTCTGCCTCGGTAGCAACCAGATGATGCGCAGCTTCCTCCAGAACTAATACAGGAGCGGAGGCGAAACGCAAGCCAAGGCAGAAGGGGCAAGTTGGCAGTCACGGGCGCGTCGAACTGGGGGAAAGCCCCTGACAGAGGCGGGAGTAATACAAAGGACGGAGGAAGGAAGCCGGCTTGATGGAGAAGATCGGGGACTTCGTGCTGGGTCGGGTTGTGAAGGCCTTACCGGACCGGGACAGTTACCTCATCCTAGTCCATGGCACGCAGCCCTTCGCTGTGCTTCCGAAGCAGTATGCCGACCGGCCCTATCGGGTCAAGGACACAATCTCGGCAGCGGTGTACCGGTTGGGTGAGGTGTATCCGGTCTTGTCCCAGCGCTGTCCCCATTACATCCGCCGTATTTCGGAATCCATCCTCCGTCCTGTGTTGGCGGCTGGTGAAGTCCGGATACGTCGGGTCGCCACGGGCCTCGGTTCGCCGTTTGTCAAGATCGCCGTCGAGAGTGAAGAGGGAGTCGACCCGGTCAGGTTGTGTGTGCCCTACCGTCAGAGCTACGCCAGCTACACCAGACTGATGGTGTCGTTTGTCCGGTACTCGACGGACCTGGGACGATTCATCCGCAATGCGCTGGCACCGGCACCGGTCGATCGTATCAGACGGATCGACGTGTTCCGGGAGGAGCAGATGGCGCGGGTACTGGTCCCGGCCGAGTGCAAGGGATATTTCCTGGGAAAGGGCGGCCTGAACATCGCGCTCGCGAGCAAGCTGACATCAGTGGCGATCGAGCTGAGGACAGAACAGTGATAGTCGCTCCGGGAGAGGAGGGTTCCATGGCATCGGCAACGCAACAGAATGGACAAGCAGGATCGGCGAGAAAGGAAGAGCAGGGGACGAATGGGCGGACTGGTCCAGCTGGTCAGGGAAGGAATCGCCCGATGCGCGGACGTCCCAGCCCCGAGGAACGGGCCGAGCACAACCGCGAACGGCTGCAAGATCCTCAGAGCCTGTTGCTCCTGCCGCGCACGCCCGAGGGGAGGGTTATCGTAGGGATGCTCTTCCCCCTGGATAAGGCTGTCAATCGGCTCCGGCTCAGCGCAGGACATTCCCTATCTGTCGGTGAGGTGCAGGCGCAGCTAGATCGTATCCATGAGTGGGTGCACTTGGGATACGAACTTCTGAAGGCGATGGGGGTCAGTGAGCAGGATTTCGCACCAGCGCCGGTCCTGAACTATCAGTATCGCCTCACCCTCGCCGGGCAACGGAATGCGCGGGTGATCACCCCGCGATCCGAGGAAACGAAGAAGGTGTCGCGGGTGGCGGAGAAGCTGGATGGAGTGATTCTTCACACACGGATGAGTTGCGACGATTTATCGCAGACGGAGCATCTGTTCACGAAGATTCACGAACTGATCAGGCGCCTCCACGAATTGATCGCGGATTTCTGTGCACAGGTGGAGTTGCCCTACCGAACGCCACGCGAAGCGGAGGACTTGTTTAGCGAGCCTCCGGACCGAGGCGCTCAAACGCCCATGACGGCGGGAGGAACTGTCCCTCCTCGGATAGCGACGTAACCCGCACAGCACTCAACATCGAGCCCAGGTGGTGGTGAACAAGGGGAGGAACGCATGATGCGCCTTTGGATTTGCAGTTTGATGGCGATGTTGCTGGTCGGATGCGTGAGTAGTGAGGAATATGAGCGAGTCCGGACTCAGTATGAGCATCTCAAGGACGTGAAAACAGAGTGGGAAACGGAGAAGGACGATTTGCAGCAGCGCGTGGATGCGGTTCATCGGGCCTACTCGAACGTGAGCAAGGATCAGGGCACGCTGCGGCTGCAACAGGACCAGACCAAGACAGAAGTCGCACGCGCCCGCGATGACGCCAGACTGCTCACAAGCAAACTGGCATCGCAGGAGTCTCGGGTCTCGGAGCTGGATCAAAAATTCGGCAAGGTCATGGACCAGCTCAGCTTCCTGGCGGAGACCAATGTGACGCTCACAAATCGGGTCGAATCCTTGATCGCCAAGATGGGGACCCTGATGGCCAGGATGAAGCCAGTGGCCTCGGGAGATCCGAAAGCCAAAGCTCCCGAACTACGCAAGGAGGCTGGCGCGAAGGACGGAGAAGGTCGGCCGGATGATGCGCTGCGGGAAACGGTCTCGAAGGTGGGTCCGAACACCACGGTTCCTTCGAACTCTGGGGAGGAAAGTAAGCAGACGGAGAACACCCAGTCTCCCGCCGTAGAACAGGCCATGCGGCAACTTGGAGTCAAAGCCGACCCGTCGGCCGTTGGGAGAGGAGCCGGGAAATCCGCTGCGGCCGTGAAGAACAGTCCGTTCACACCGGCGTCAAAGATCGCTCAGGGATCTGTCGATGGCAAGGGGCAGCGCTCTCCCGTGGAAACAAGCGGGAGTGCCATCCGGGATCCGGGGATCAAGAAAGGCGAACCAGAGCGGAAAGCAGGCGCCCAGGGGGCTCTGGGTCCGAGCGAGGGCACTGTGGCGGAAAGGATATCGATTCCGACCGAGACGTCTGGTTCACGGATTGGTCCTCCAGCGGAGCCTCTTGCCGCACCGCCACCTGGGACACTGACCTTCTCGCCTCAGCCGGCTGCCGACACCACCGTCCCGGAAAAAGGGGAGAAGAAGGGTGATGGCAAAGCGAGATAAGAAGGACATCGACTTTCTGAGTACGCAGAGTTATCCCGGTCGAGAGGTCGAGGCGTTAGGGCTGGTCGTGGAGATCCACACGGTGGGATTGGGCACGTTTCGCGACTATATCGCGCGGATTATGGACATCTTGGGTGGCCGGGTGAACACCTACGATAAGCCGGCTCGCAAGGCCATGGAGAAGGTGTTCGATAGTCTGCAGGACCAGGCTGGGGCTCTCGGTGCTGATGCGGTGATCGGGGTGGCGGTGGAAGTCTCACCGGTTCCCTTCAAAGGGATGGCCATGACCCAGGTCTTGGGATTTGGAACGGCGGTGCGATTTCTCAGGAAGGAAGTAAGTGAGTTTGAAGGAAGGGACGGTGTGCTCCCGCTGTCGGAGGAGTCCAAACGAGTCGTGAGTGAGATGACGGCTCGTTCCGGACGAGCGGTGGCGCGACCGACGATACCGATTCTGAAAAGCTAGGGAAGGGGTCGATGCCGCGCGTTCCGTTCCAATTCGTCGAGGTGATGCCGTCGTCGGCGGCCAGACCGCTCAGTCGATCGAGATGGCTCATGATTGTTGCGGCGCTGTCGGTAAGCTGTGCTGCGGCCTTGGTGAGACCGGCCACGGCGGCGGGGCCATGCGACAGCGTCGCCGATGCGTATGCACGGGCTCAATGTGTGTTGGGCGAGATGCAAGCTGCTGGTTCGGTCAGCCCTGGAAACTTGGCGCCGAATATGACGCAGACGCCTCAGTACGGCGGGGCTACCAGCTGTACAACCTCCGGCTGTTCGGGAGCGTCGCAGGAAGGGTATTTCAGCAACACGGGAGATATTGGCTCTCTCAATTCGGATTCCTCCAACGCGACGTTGACGGATCCAACGTATTCGACGCTCCAGGGGCAGAAATCGTCCAAAGATGGATGGGATGTGAGCACAACCGCTCCGGTCAAGACCGCCGAGGCGGTGGCCTCCAGCATCACTCCGTCACCAGGACTCAGCGCGACCTGTGTGGACGTCCCGACCTGTATCGAATGGGTTCCTGGCCCGCCCTCCATCCAGACCTGCCAAGTCCCCGGGATAGCCGAAACCATGTGCTACAGAACCTGGTCTCCTTCGTTGACGGCGGCAGCCTGTTCCGCGCCCCCGAATGGGACGCCTCCGGTGGATACCGAGACCTTATTCGACGGCTGCTCGCCCTACCAAGCGTTGGCGACGAGTGGACAAGCGACGCAGAAGTCAGAGACCTGTTTGGATAATGCCACACGCACGGTGACATGCTCAGACCCGACAGGGGCCGCGATCGGGACGGGTGGCGGCTGGGGAGGGTCTCACGATCACACTCCCGGGATGTCGCAAGCGTGGTACGGCATCAATTATGTGATTCCGACTCCCAACGGCACAGGAGGCTACACGTTGAAATTCAGTTTCTCCGGGAATGCTGTCGGAGAAAACAAGTACGGCTGTACGAACGCGAGCGGGAGTGCCGGAACGGTGGTGGTGTCAGAAGGTGGGGCAACCTCGATGACAGGCAGGCCGCCTTTTTGTAATCGTAAGTGTGGCTGCTGGGGCAACGGGATGACGTTTGTCCTGGGAACGGCGATCTGGACGGGACCGACGACGTTTCAGATTCCATTTACCTTTTGGTGGGAGGCCCATGCCTATAGCGTCACGATCACGGGTGGGCTCACGTGGCAAAGCTATAACGTGAGTCCGCAGTCCGGGTGCTGGAATGAGCAGCAGACCTGGCAGATTCAGAACCAGGCTCCCGATACCTGCCAATCGTATGTGGCGGCGGGCTGTACGCAGATCGGGTCGAGTTGCTCGCAATTCAATACCACCACCGGGACCTGCGAGATGTACACCAACACCTATTCCTGTGCGTCGACGCCCGTGTGCGACAAGACCGTCACGATGAAGCAATGCACTCAATGCGGAACGCCTGGGAGCTATGTGCCGTTTTGTGTGAATACGTCCACGCCGCCGGACCAATCTCTGGCTCTGTCCGCCACGTATCTCCAGCTGATCAAAGACGTCGAGAACGACTGGGATACGAGCAGTTTGCGAGTCTTCAACGGAACGAGGATGGCCTGCGATTACAGCACCATTGCGTCCGTGCTGATCAACTGTTGTGACGCGAGCGACCCGAGCAAATTGTTGGGAACCTGTTCGGACGAGGAGATTCAACTCGCAAAGGATCGGCAGTTGTACAAGGCCCACTACGTCGGCGATCGCTGCGTCGAGTGGATCAGCTTCGGGCTGGGAAAGGTCTGCATCCGAAAGGAGCAGGTGTTTTGTGATTTCAAGTCGGAACTGGCCCGCATTGTCCAGGAACAAGGCCGCGCCCAAATCGGTTGGCCCTGGGGTTCCGCCGATGCGCCAGAGTGTAGTGGGTTCAGCATCACGCAATTCTCCTCGTTGAATTTCGCCGCCATGGACTTTACCGAGTGGTACGTGCACGTCAGCGCGAATATCGATCCGGCGGCCGTGGCTTCCGACATGAACGCGAAGATTTGCGCCTACAGCGGAAAGTGCTAGCGCAGAGGCCAAAACGGCATGGTGCATATAGTTCTGGTTGGCGCGCTCCTGGTCATTGCGCTGGTTCCAATAGGAGCCGAAGCAATCGGCGGATCACCCCTCAGCGGGGACACCTACTGGTATCTGAACCATCGCTGCATTCAGGAGGCCGCGCACCGATACCAAGTCTCGCCTGTTCTGCTCGAAGCGATCGTGCACGTGGAGAGCGAAGGGAATCCCTTTGCGGTCGGGGTCAATCGCCAAGGCGAGGGTGAGTCGCGCGGCAGGCTGTCCTATACACAAGCGGCGGAGCTGGTCAGTCGCTTATGGCAGCAGGGCGCCAATTTTGATGTGGGACTGGGGCAGATCAACAGTCGCAATCTGGAACAGTATCGCGTGCATCCCGTCTATCTTCTGGATCCCTGTGTCAATTTGCAGTGGGCGGCGTTCGTGCTCCGGCAGAAGCTCGATCTGTTTGGAAACAATTGGGTCGCGATCGGACGGTATAACGGTTCGAAGCGGCTGACTCAGTATGTGTGGAAAGTCTATCGCTCGCTTGTTGATCTGGAACAGGTGAGGAAGACACGCCGATGACTTGCGAGCAAGCGGGTCTTGCTCCTGCACCTCCCGGACGGGTTTGAACAGCTCCAGCATACGGTCGCCCCTGTGTGCGGGACACTCACCAATCGTAGCGAGTCGCTGGGAGCATTTCATATACATTCGGGAATGAAATTGAATGGTTGAACAGTGGCTGGTGGCTGTCGAGGCGGGTCGGTGGAAGACGCGGACGTGAAGGTCGTTGCGATCGAGGCGGTTCCGGGCCATGAGAATCGGGTGATGCGATATTTGCAGCAACTTCACACCGCACGGATGACTGAACTCGTGAAGGGCTATGTGGTGTGCGAGTTGGATCGGACAAAGATTGAGGCGGTGTCGAAGTTTCCTGGTGTCAGGAGAGTGATGCCGATCGAGGATCTGTGCGATGCGGGAGCGTTAGGCGCACCTCCCAGTGCTCGTGAGGAGACGTTCGTTCCAGGAGACCTCGTGCGCATCGCCCATTGGCCGAGTGCGCCCGTGATCGGGTTCCTACGAGAGTGGGACGGGGAACAGGGGGTGGTGGACGTAGCCCTGTTCGGGCGAGCGATTCCCGTCCTCGTGACGCGGCCAGCGATTGAACCTGTTCCGTTGCCCGAACAATGGGCCTAGCCCGTGGTGAACCGATGGCTGAGTGCGGTGGTAACCCGATTGGGATGGAAGCAATCAGTCAGCGTGGCGGCGCCACAGCCTCGTGTGCCCGACCCGATTCAAATCGATTTGTCCGACCTGGCCAAGAACCTGTGGCTACCTTTGAACGTTGATTTCATGCGGATCGAGGTCGCGCCGGAGGAGGGTCAGGCGAACGATCGGGCCATGGAGGCCGAATCGGACGCGGCTCAGCCTGGTGATACTCCTGAAGCGAAGGAGGGCGCCTCTTCCGACATGCCTCCGAATCAATCCCGATCTGTGAGCCAGCCTCTCCGACCGGAAGGCCTTCAGTCCTCCGCCCTGGTGCGGGATCTACTGGTACCGTATCAGGCCATCCTCGAGGCACAGCGTGTGTGGGTGCCTATCCTGGAAATGGTGAAGGTGCTGGAGCAGTACGGGCACTGTCCGTCAGTGGTTGTCACTGCGCCAGAGAAGGATGAGGAACACAGCGATCTATACAGTATCCGCGACACATTGGCGAGAGTGACGCTGAAGGAGCACACCCATCGCGTTACGCTGCTGGCGATGAAGAGTCTCAAGGAAACCTATCGCGACTATGAGCCGCTGGTCCCGAAGATGCTGATGGCCGCGCTGGGCCATGATCTGGGAAAGATTCCGGTGTTCCGCGCGAGCGGGATCTACACGATGGGTGACCATCCCGCTGTGAGCGCGATGAAGGTGCAGGAACTCTTCGCAGGCTCCGACATTCCGTGGCTGAAGGAGTCGTTGGATGCGATCCGAGGACATCATCGAGCGAGTAAAGACCAGTTCGACGCTCTCCTGCGGCAGGCGGACGGACGGGCGCGAGAATTGGAGGTGGCTGCCTTCTCCAAGGAATTGAAAGTGCAGCCGTGGGAAAGCTGGTTTTCGGTTCCCCGCTTGCTGGAACTGATGGAGCCGAAGATCAACCAGCTCCAGCGGGGCGGGAGGTGGTCCGCCATCTCCATCAAGGATACGGTCTACGCGCATCCTGACCTGCTCCTCGACGCGGCCCGGCGCCTCTCCGCGGAGCGCAAGGTGGTGGATCTCTCTTTGATCCGGCTTTCCGATCGCGAGAAGGCCTTGCGCCGCATCGTCGATGAAGTACGGCGTGCTGACGTCCTTGCAGTACCGATCGGGGAGGGATTCTATGGGCGGAGCTATCAGATCATCATGAACAATCCGAGACGGAGAAATACGCTCCCACCTCGTAATTACTTTGTCCCGATCAAGCTGGAAGTCTTCAACGTGCCGGCGTCGGATCTGGAGGCCCGCAAGTCCGGTATCCTCCAAATCGTTGTCGAACTGCGGGCGATCTCGTAGGAGTACCCGCTGGCCATGGAGAATCTCATCGATTATCTGAACCCGCTCTCCTATATGACGCTAGAAGAATATTTGGCCTGGTGGAACTGGGTCTTTGCGACTTTGTTCCGGGGTGTGGTGGCGCGAGTGTTGGCGGTGACGTGTCTCGGATTCGCGTTCTGGTACGGGGCCTACAAACAACGGTTAGCAATCGGCATCTTCTTCTACGCGCTGACGATCCTGCTTGCCTATGTGAATTCGGTCGTCCGATTCTTCGGCGGGGGGTGAACGATGGAGAAAGGGGGACGTCCGGGGCCATTGTTCGCAGAGGGTATGGCTAGGGCCAAGCCCCGGAGCCTCATCGAGGCGATCTCCGAGATTCAGATTCTCGCGACGGTCGTCAAGACGGGGCGGGAGATTCCTGAGAACTATCTCTTGCTGGACCGGCGGATCGCGTATTTTGAAGTGGGAGTGAAAGGGGCACTGGCCGATGGTTTGATCAGCGCCTTGTTCGTCCCGGTGAGCATGGGGGTGTTGTCGAACCTCGTGCCGATCTTCGGCACGCTCAGCCCGAGCTTATTTGATCAGCTCTTCTCCGTCCTGATCGCGATGGCGTACGGATTGGGCTACAACGTCATGATCGGGGTCAATCTGGGCAACTGCTACTATGGGAAGGCGTGCCGGCAAGCCATCGACAGCATTTACAGCGCGATGGTCACGTTCAACATCTTGAAGGTGATCCTGGTTTTTCTGCTCTTCCACGGATTGCACGGATTGCTCACGCCGCATTGGGTGCATGCCAAAGCCGAACAGTTGTGGCCGGCGTGGCGGGTTCTTATGAATCAGGCTACGGCACTGGAGGTGCAAACGTGGATCCTGAATGTCCGCGAGGTGCTCCTTCTGTCGAGCTGGTTCGTTGTCTTCAGTACGGCTGTCTCGCTCATCATCCCGCGGATCTTGTTCGTGCGCGGCTCGAAGCAGGCGGAGCTCGAGCATCGCCGCAACATGCTCTACGACGGATACTGAGTAGGTATGCGATGGTGCCAAAGCCGGATTTGATTTGGGGCCAATTCAGCATCCTCAATGCTGACCCTGGTTTCACAGGTCTTATTTCAGAAACTCAACAACTTGCCATCCTAGAGGGAGTGAGATCGAGTGAGACGGAATCTTTAAGATTTCATCCTTAGCGGCTTAGAGAAAAAGGATTCGACCGTTCCACGGTCAAGAGACGCAGTCTTAATGGCGGTTCTGAATTCGCCGTGAACTGATCCATATTCCTTGCCGGCAAACTGTGCGCGAAGATTAGGAAGTTCGGAAGCAACTCGGTTACCTTCCTTAACAATATCTTCAATTACCGCATGAAACAGCCCTTCAATAAAAGGTTCCGCGATGGCATCCGGATAAACATCTGAAACGACTATTGGTCTAATGGGAATATCTTTTGCTTCCGCTATATTGGCAAGAACCCATTCTGGATGGCCCTTCGCCTGCTGAACATCCCGTTTTGACAAAGCACCATCTGGCTTCTTGTCAGACTTATTTTCAATGGCATAACAACAGTCATGAAACAACCAGACAACATCCGGAACGCCATCTTCAGTGCGACGAAATACTTTGGCGCCAAAACACTCACCTAATCTTTCTAAGCCAATATTGAATTGGGTCGGGTCGTCAGGTTTGCTTAGCCCCTCCAGCATTTCATCAAGTTTTCCACTAAAGCGAGGACCTTGCCATCCCCACTTTTCGAAAATATTCCATATAGATTCCGCTCTAATATCATCGATGTCGGACGGATCCACCGATGTAGCTCTGCTACGTGCACGCAAAAGGTGATCCATGAAACCCGAATTTATCCGCGTTGCTCGTGCTCGTTTTAGGCAATCAATTTCGCTTACCGTATCGCCGAGGTGAAAAGCTGCAATACTCGCAAGGTACCACCACCAGGCTCTATAGCCTGATAGTTCATGATCGTTGGTGCGATCGGCCTGTTCACGGGCGGTGAGAAGGGCGTGTGTGAAATCGCTGTCCCAAAGTGACCTTAGATAATTGACCTCCGCTATAGCACCTTGGCTGTAAGGATCATCTCTCTCTTCATGGCCTTCGATCGTTATATCTTCTAAACTTTCATTCGCTTGCTTTCGATAGTCTGAGTCCATTAGTAGCCCAATAATCATGTCGCTCAGTTGATGGCGATGTTCTTTCGCCACGTCGCTTTGTTCCATACCCCATGTTAGTTCTCTCTGAATTTCCTCAGGGAAGCCCTGGACAAGTGCCGGCGTAGTCAAAGCATTGAGTAGGCTTTGGCCCAACATAATGACAACCGCAAAATCCGTTGCGTCTCTTGTGCATCGCCCCATTCCCTGAATAAGCCTTGTCCTTTCCCGCCGTCGCAGCAAGGGACCCATTTTCCAGTGGTCGCGCATATGACGTTCAAGAGCATCTATAGCAGCCGCTGTTTCCGAGATAATTAGTAAACGACAGGTGTCACCCGGCAAATCTATGCCATCGTATCGGCCAGCAAGACACAATATTCCGCAAACACTATTGGTGAAGGGTTCAAGCGACTCTTCAATATCCGCTGCGCTAAACTTAGAAGGCTGTGGCTTCATGCCACCCGAGATCCGAGTGAACGTTCTGTCCGCGGTTAGAAAAGATGGAGCCAGTAAAAGGGCCCGACGAGGTGCTATGGCCTTCCAAACCTTGGCTATGAGATCGGAACATTCTTGTTCTGAATGACATATTCCTGGTACGAATACATATCTTTTTCCCCACTCAGCGTGCCTTGCTCTAATCGGTTTTATGGATGTGATGCCATAACTTCTCTGTAGATCGCCTTCGCCTCCCAAAGTCGCGGACATATAGATTCTCTGCTTGGTGTTAGCAAAAGGGGCATGCGTATGGGTTGGAGGGATTACAGGTCTGAAAACAATCTCTCTGGTCGACACTAAACAAAGGCAGGCTTGGATTTGGTTTCGAATTAGACCCCATGGAAAATAAATTTCCGCGTCTCTTTCACGATCGAAAATAGCTGTAATAGCTGGCACGACTCCAGAAGAAGCATGTACATCGGCTAATTCGACCACCTCAAATTCATCTTCGTCCGTCACTACCCGAAATTGTGCATCGGTAAGAGAAGGCCTGATTGCAGTCAAAACCTCTGAGTAAAGTCGGCGCGGCGCGTCCTTGCGAACCCTAACGGTCCACATTCCGCTCACAAATGACTCTGCACCATGTGCATCATCGAAGATGAGGACATCAGACTCTTGTATGACTGGATTGACATTGAACAGGTTGGAGTATGTGGATACTGCGACTGCTTTTGCTAAACTATATTTCCCTACTTCAGCCGGATGGCGGCTGTCTTTGTTCCCGGTAAGATCTGCACACTCAATTCCAAGATTTTGCGCCTCTCGCATAACTTGTTTGGCAAGTTGATTCGTCAATACAAGATAGGCCACTTTTTCGCCGGATCGACGTCGACGCCACTCTGCTATAAGTAAACCAACGGCCGTTTTCCCAGTTCCTGTGGGCAGTTCGAGAGCGATATCCCTGTCCGCGCAATCTTTATACTCTCTTAGAACATCGGCCTGGGGAACCCTGAGATATCCGTGACTACCAGCACGATTTGGTAGCTTCGAGAACAATTCCTCCGGTGAGGAATAGTTAACGGCCGCTTTGGGCTTACGAAATTCTGGTCGGTTCCCTGTGTCGCTCATATTTTCCTGCTTGTCGTGTGGGCTGTGATAGCGGCTCAGCAGAATACCGTTTTCGCTTTAGCATGTCACCATGATATCTCAGAACCGACACTGCGGAGGTTTGTTCAGGTGATAGTCCAACCAAGCCGCGGGTCGCCGGTCCACCGACCATCAGCGAAGCGTTGCTTTTTCCTCTACCTCTCGGAAGACGGTAAAGGTCTCAACTTTGTCCATTCCGAAATAGGTCACGGTTGAACGTCTATCTAGCCTTGCTATCCCTAAGTCTCGCGGTCCAGCAGATAAAAGGTCACAGGGACGCATTCCTAAGCCGCTGTTCCTACATTTAACCTGTCCCCCAACCATCTGATTTGGGGACCGCGATCCTTTAGACACGGCTCTCAATCTATCGACAATCGCGGTGCCGGCAAATGGGGTCTGCGGACTAGCGATCCATAGGGTTTATGAACCTGAAAAAATCGTGTGTGAGTGTCCTGGGTTCTGGGATATGTTCAGACGGCGTCGAATCTGCGGGCCAAGGCGAGCAATGTGTGGACGTACCTCCCAGCTACGATGCCGACCTTGTCGATGCGAAGGCTTGGTTGATAAGGGATTGAATCTCGTTGGTGGCAGGGATTGGCCTCTGCGGTTTGGATGCTCGGAGGGTCCGCTCCGAAACCCGCCGCTGGATCTGTCGGGGCTTGCGAACTCCGCGACGGCCTTTCATTCTGCCCCAGTCTGCGAGCTGTTTTCTTAGGATGCTTTTGACGATATGACCCCGTTTTCGCGTGGGCAGGGACCATATCCACCGCCGGAGCGCAACGTCGGACGGATCTTCTTCGTTGAAATAGAGCCGGTAGATGCGATGCCCCTTCCCCGGCTCATTTCTCATATGGTCCCTCCCACACGAAGCATATCTTCATCTTGAATTGCTTCCTCTTGGCGATCCCGCTCGGACTCTGGATGATGGACTGCATTGTTCGTGACCGGTCGTTGATAGACCCACCGGCCGAAGTGCAGATACCCGCAGGCGTTCGCGTATTGCGAGTCTCTGAGAAATTCCACTTTCTCTCGGAATCCGGAAAGATAAGGCTTGAGGATCAATGCGCCTCCGCCGCAGAAAATGACGCGGTCAAAGGACGGAGCGCCTGGTCCCCAGAGTCTGGTCATTTCGCCGAGGATGCGTTCGGCAAATGGTTTGAGAAGGGGTTGGATAGTCTCATCGATGAGCTTTTGGGCGAGATTGTCCCCTTTGACCTTTATCGGGCGAAAACCTTGAATCGCGAGATCAATTTCGTAGGGATCGATTGTTCTTTCATGTTGGTGAGTCAAGCTGTCGGCAACGCGTGTGAAGAGCTCTGTGACGCCCAGGACCTTGCCGCATGAGAGGTCGCTCAGGAACTGGCGATTGGACATGCCGACAAACTCGGTTGTGCGCATGCCGATATCGACGAAGGCGTTCCGGCCTTCCTCAGAACCGGGATGCGCAGCGATCGCGGCGAAAAACGCCCCCACGCCCTGAGGGAAGACCGTGACCTGGTTCGTGCGAAGTCCCTTCCGGACTACTTCTGCCACCTGAGTCTGGGCCACTGCAGACGCATACACATGGAGCGGGAGGCCCGTGAACACGTGGGCGCCTTCGGGCACATGGCGTGCTGCAAATGCCACGAGCGCCTTAAACGTGGGAGAGGTCCACCACCCGTCATATTGTTCGCGGAACCTCCAGCCCGCTTGGACTGCTTCCTCGCCAACGACATAATCGGCTCCCTCGACCTGAACGGCGCTCTTTGAGAGCGAGAGACCCAAGTCGATCGAGGTGACGGCAACCGGTGCCACCAGCGAGGGATAGATGAAGCGTCGCCCATCTTCAAAGACAATCTTCGTGTACCCGTAGCCCACGTCGAGACCGATGAACGGCACGTCTCCGTTCAATCGGTTCGGTGAATGTCTAACGCCTGACGTCATTCCTGCCTTGGCGGCCGCCCTTGTGCGAGTTGCCATGTAGCGCTCCTTTAGTTCGACTGGTTCGCGGTAACGGATAATCTGGCCTCTCGCCTGTCGTATTACTGACCAGAAGCCGGAGAGCTCCCAGGATTCCAGGAAACCATCAAAGTCACCAGGCCAAAGAGGAAATAGGGAATCGCGAACAAAGCCGAAAGTCTGAAATAGGAATGGTAGCAATATGTTAGAGAATGAAGACGATGTAACGCTGAAGGTCTAAGGAGGGTCGCTCTATCCTTATATATAGGCGTATAAGGCGGGCCCTCTCTGTTGAGGTTGCCTCAATGCCCGGATCAGCCTGTTGAGTGCGACTGCCTGGAGTATTTCTATGCTCCACGAGATCAAGGGGTTTGGAGGGTGGGTCTCGAAGCAGTAATACCTCTACATCCGAATTGCCATGAGACTGAGGGATACTACGATGGTTCCCTTCAGAGTGAACCTGCTTATCATGAGGCAGTACGGGGTTCCGAGCTGTTCGCGCTTCCTGGATGAGGTTGCTGAGGGATTGTGCTCAAGACGTTCGCACATAACAGATATGAATATACTGTCCTGAACTCACGACGCGACGGAGGGAAGGTAAAGCGGGGTGGGGAACGGGTCCGGTGAAGTGAAGATATCTGCTGTTTCTGACGAGGCGTTGATGGTAGGGCCTATTGATGGGACTCAGGTGTCGAACCCGGTCCAACCTGCCTCTGAAAGCTCAAGCGACACAGGCAGACGAATCAGGATTCGGATGTACTGCGAGGAGGTCGATACTTTGTTTGTCCGGGCAGAGGCGGAGTGCCCCGAGGCAGTGCCGTTCATGTATCAGCGTGCCTGTAGTTACGGGATGACAAGCCAACGCTGGATGAAAACGGAAAAGCAAATAGAAATGTGGCTGCGAAAGAATTACCGTACGATGCCCACCCGTATTGCAGACTATCTCATCGCGTACCATAAGATTGATCCGCGAATGAAACCGTTCCTCATCAACCTGGCGCGGAAGGTCAAGGCCAGGTATCGGATGAGAAGGCATCGGGGGAGAATCGAAGTCCGTATCATTGATGGGAAAGAACAAGTCGTGAATCTTGGTTACGAGGCGGAGACTGGGCGCGAGGAGGGGGCTTCATAAGGGAGGACACCTGGGTTCGGTGAGCAAGATCTCGCAATTAGAAGGGAGCACCGCGGAGTTCTGTAACCTGCCGGCGCGAAGCGCCGGCCTTTCCCTCAGGTGCCAGGTGCGCAATGCAGCCCTGGTACGGAGCGGCGAGTGCCCGCATCGTGGGCGCGAAGCCGCGACATTGGGACAGAGCGGCGTGCTCCCGCTCGATCTGCGGCAGCCCAAGGGAAGCCGGTTGTCTTAGAAGCGTGGTACGGTAGGCATGTCCACTCGCCTGAGAAGCACTAGCGACTCAGTGCCGCACGGATGGTGTTGAAAGTGTGGGTCCGGGCTTGCTCTTCTTCTCGTGCCTGCATTTCCTTGATCCGGAAATGTCGGCGGGCGAACGAGTCGACCTCCTGATGAGCCTTCCCCTTCAGCTTGTCCAGAATCCCCTCTGAGATCTGAATCTCGAACCGCATCGGCGCCTCCTTGGTTGGACGATCGTCAGCGTCGTCACCTCCTGCCGCCGTCCGCGGCGGCCTTCTTTTCGGTCGCAAGCGCATCAGCATCGAGGGGCGGTCGAAGGAACGGCGTCACATGCGTCCGTCGCGAAAGCGGTCGGGCCAGGCTGCCACCGCATACTCGTTTAAGTAAACAGTCACTTTTAAAAATACGACAAATAGCCCAGCAATTCGGTTGACCTTTATTGACTACTACTGTATGTCGGGTCGTCAGCACCTTAGGCGTGGTTGTCGAAGGGATCATTATCCGCACCTACCGGCTGTTTTCTCGACCTGGTTCCTCACATGGTGGCCGTCGGGTCTTGGTGTTCGATGGCTCTAATCGTCTTCATCTTCCGCTCACCCACTACTGCGAGGAAGCCTCATCACGGCTGTCGCGTGGGACCTGTCGCGCGTATATCTATGCCTTGATGCCATTTTTCTCTTGGCTGGACACCCATCAGTTCTCCTGGACAAGTGAACCAATGATTATCCGAGACTATGTTCGGGAGTATCTAACTCAGCGTTTGGCCGCGCAAGCTCGCCCTCATCACCTCGGCTTTGAGCTCGTGTATTTGACGAAAGAGACACGGACGACGCTCCGCGTATTTCTCGCCTCGCTCAAGACATTCTATTCGATCATGCGCAGAACGAAGCGCTATGCCTTCGACAACCCGTTAGAGCATCGGGCTGTTAGGACCGTCAACCAGATAGAAGGCCTGAAAAAAGAGCCGCCATATCCCACGATGCCTGAGATTAGCGGCGTCTCTCACCCAATGCCGAAGACACGGCTCTCGGAAAATTATTTCCGTTTGGAAGGAACTGAATGGAGGCCCCAGCCCATTGATGATCCTGCATTTCCAGCAATGGTGCTAGCTGGAGGACGGAGGCTCCCGCGTTGGCGAATCCGCGAGGAATGCATTGCGCAGATTCTCTTTAGCTCAGGAGCGAGAGTGTCGGAGGTCCTCGGCCTCACATTTGGAGACTGGGGGGCTCGAGGATTCTTGCAAGAGGCGACGGCGTTCAACAAAGGCAGCCATGAAGTGAGAACAAAATTTATCCGCTTTTCTCGCGAAGCCGCCAACCTTCTGCGCCGGTATGTGAACACTGAACGGCGAGACATCGATTCCCGCCATGCCTCGCTGGCCGATTATCAGAAGCTGGCTCGTTCAGGGATTGTCGATCTTCATACGATCCCACTGTTCATGACCGAACACGGGACCGTCTTATCTGCGGACCACTACCGTCGCTACTACTGGAATCCGGCGTGTGAAGTGGCCGGCCTGCGAGCGAACATGCATCAAGCTCGTCACTGGTATGTCACCTTGGCCATTCGACAGATCTATGAAACCTCGCAAAGCGAGGCGGATCTGAATCGCAAATTGCGTGAATTGATCGAGTATATGAGCTGGAAAAGCGGATGGGTGACCCTGCAGTCTTACGAGCACTATTTTAACGCAAGTCGTCACGCCGAAATTCAAAATCAACTGCACCAACACTTGGACAACGTCCTCCGAGAAGCTATCGTTGATCAAGGCTCCCGCCTCCCAACAAGAGCCATCACCCACAGACCAGGAACAGAAGACGCTGACTGGACGTTCTTACAAGAGTTAGGAGGTAACCTTGCAGGCGAACGTGACCCGGCCATGGAATCGGTTCAAGGGCCGTATTGATCCTCTGGTGTATCGAGCGCCACGGACAGGTGCCGATCCAGAGAATGGGCACAAATGGCCGAGCATCCATGATCGCATCGTGCGTCGCCTGGAGCGACGTCTTGGATATCCCTGGTCCAATCATCTGATTCTAGGAGCTGCCATTCTCTCTGCCAACCGTATGGATTTGCATACCATTGAAGGACGCATGGCTTCCTGCCACGCCCGGTTAAGAACGTTCTTCGAGGTGTTGAGCCTCAGATCGATGGACGACTGGAAGCCTAAGGAAACGATGATTGCGTATTTAAAAGGTGAGCTTGTGCCGGACGATACGGATCAGAGCCGGTATGGCTTTTGGCTGTCCTATAAATCCCTGGCCAGATACGGGAACCAATGGCTACAGACATTGTCCGCTCAGCAACAGGAGAAATACCGGCCATTCATTTTCCCTCTGATTCCGTTTGAGGAGGTCCGCGGTCTGCGAGACTTTGAGCAAATGCGTCAGCTGGCGCGAAAAAGAAGAAAGGCCGAGACCGATGCCATCGTTCGGCAGTATGCGCAGATCCGGGCTGAGGCGCACTTTCGCCTGAATCTGATCACTCGCATTCGCCAGGCTATGAAGGAAGCGGTGGAACGAGCCCCTCATGATGCCACAGGAGAGCCGGTCTTCCCGATCGCGTTTCACTATCAGGAAGGCGACGAAACCTTGCGCTTTCGGGTCTGGGATAAGAGAAGCATTCGCCTCACGTACCCTGACACATTTCGCGTCGAGGTGCGGCGGCGTGCGCACAAACAAAGGTGGGAGTTTGCACGGGGTAATAACTACCTCATCCTAGAATTTGTTCAGGCTGAGCGGACTGGAGCCGCCACGCCGGAAGGACTGTGGTTTGTTGATCTCATCAAGCAGAAGGTCCTGGGATCACAACGACAGATCAAGGAAGAGGAAAAAGAGCTGCGACGTCGGTGGTTCGCCGCGTGGGGATATTCACGCGACCCAAAGCTGTATAGTCCAGAGCCATTCGGCACGTATGTGGCTGGCGTCTTGACCCCAACGATCCAACAGGGGGGAGGGCATCACTTAGTGTGGTTGATGGAGAAGACGGGCAAGATATTGATCCCGTTAGAGTCCCTGTATGTCGCCAGCTTGTTCGGTCTCCTCGCGCTGGATCTGTGGACCACAACGGGCATGCGCATTAATGAAAGCTGCCAAGTGCGCCTGAGTAGCGACTGCCTCGCACGACTGATTTTCCCAGCGCCACCCGGAGCGAAAGATCAATCGCCCCGCATGCGGTACGTCTTACAGTTGGTTCCAAAAGGAGAACGAACGAATACTCCGCAGAATTATTTCATTGGCGAGGAAACGCGGCGCTTGCTGGTCAAAGTGGCCAAGATGCTTACTGAGCATTATGGGCTCAAGGCCGGGCAGCCGTTACCGCGGGTGCCTTATAACAAGCATCTGGCCCGGGCACATCGGTTTGGAAAAGCACCCTATATCTTCCAGTATTCGTCCAAACATTTGGATTATAAAACCCTCACCAGTTGTGTGCGCTTTCTTCTCCATGGGATTCCGTTGTCAACGGTCGACGGCACTCGCGTGGTGCTCCGCCCCCACCTGTTTCGCCATGCCTTTGCCACACATGCCGTGCAGGTTGAAAAACTGCCGATCGATATCGTGCGGGAAATGCTCAAGCAAAAGAACCTCGCCGTGACCGACTACTACAGCAAGCCAACTGAAACCTTCCTTGTGGACGCCAGTGACCAATACCTCGCCAAACTCGCATCTCATTTAAATGTGGGAAAGGCCGTCGTGCGTCTTCCAGAAGACCTCAAAGCTCTGTATGAGGAGGCACATGACAAGGTAGGAACCCTCACCGATGTCATCGGAGGAATCTGTGTGAGCCACGGATTCTGCACGGCGAAGTTTGCATGCGTCGGATGCCCGGGGAAAGTACCCGATCCTTCAAGGCGGCATCAGGTCCAACACAAACGTCAATGGGCGCTCCGGCAGATCGCCTTTACCAAGACAGAAGGGCTGCTCGCAGAAAGCCAGCGGATGCAGCAACTGGTGCGCGAGTGCGAACGGGAGTTGCAGGAAATGACGTTGATTGAAGAATATCGAAAGGACGAATCTCGTGTCCCGCTCATCCAAATCGACGAGCAGCCTACAAAGCGATAACCGACGTCCCTGGTTAGTGCAGCGGGTGTATGAACCGAAACGCCAGCGTACGGTCCTGCTCGTGCGCCAGTCCGTTCATGCACTGCTAAAGGCCAAACGAAAAGTCTCGCTGATGGCAATTGTCATGACGTCCAAGGAATTGGACCGAAAACATTTGGGGATCTCAGCCAGTGCGATCTTGGGCAATGATGAAGCCCGCGAGCTGTATGAGGCGCATCGCACTTGGCGGGCACCGCGTGGCAAACGACGCTTTTCGGTGGAGTGCCTCGAGGAGATGCCACAGCCGAGAGTAAAAGCTGGCCGCGATCTTCGCTTAGTGTACGAGCGATATCTGCAAATGCCGAAACGGGATTTAGCGTTACGGTTACTCAAAATGGAAGAAAGCTATGTCGCACTCGAAGAAACGTGGCTGCAGGCTAATGATACGCTCTACAATGCGATGCTGGGTCATCATGATAAATCCGTTCCAACGACCGGCTAAGGGGAACAGCCATCTGAGGTCTATTTGACGCCAGCTCCTTCTGACGAACAGTGAACGGGTAATGAAGTCAATTGGTCAGAGGCGGCCAAGCTCCTGTTAGAGCGGGCTTCACCATGGTTCCCCATCTCGTCGCTCTTGAAGAATGCAGGCAATCCGTTTCAAGTGAAGATTGGCGTTCGACCTTTAGGTCTTGAACGGGATCGTAGAGCCTGAAAGAGGCTTTATGCGCTACTAGCATATATGCAACCATTCATCCCTCATAGCGATTCGAATACGAGAACAAATCCCGGAAAAGATAATGAGGTGCGTGTGGCAGGGTAGACCGTCACGACAATAACAAAGCAATCGGGCTTCGGGTTGCGCGGCCAGGGTGTTCCAGACAACATCCGGAACACGAGCGAGGATCGTACCGTACTGCGAGACGTACTGCTCCCAGGTGAGTTCTCCGCGCTTCCAGCCCATCACCATAGACCACGTCGGGGCGAAGGATCGCCACAGTCCGATGGCAGACTTCACGGTCGTATCGATGCCGATCACGCCCGGCTTGATTTGTCCGCGGGTCAGTACAGTCATGGCGCACCTCCATGTATTACCCGGGAGGTGTGACCTACGAGCGCAGCGAGTCTGAGCTGGCTGTTACCGGCAGCGGCCGAGTGGATAGTGCGGCGGAATGTGGATGAAGAGCGTACGACGAGCCACCCGTCTCTCCTGGGTCTGGAAGACGTAGATCGCGATCGAGCCAAGGACGGTACCCAGGGTGACGGAAGCAACCATGAATTGCAGGATTCCGACAAATGCAGAATCGAAGATGTCCATGGCGCGCCTCTGAAGGATTGGGTGCCAAGTGGGTGGCCATGTTAGTCCCCATGGCCCAGGGTGGAGAGCGACAGACGCGCTCTCGAAACACAACAGGCGGCTCCATGGTCTGAAGCCGCCCGCTTTGAGCTGGATCAGCTCGGGGTGCTCGTGCGAGCCTTGCGCTTGACCTCAGCGGAGAACGCGACAATCTCATGCTTCGCGCGCTTATGGCCATCCTCGGTTTCCCAGCGACGCTGTTGGAGCTTGCCGGCGATGCCGATCCAATCGCCTTTTTGGCCTTCACCGGCGAACTTCTCGCCATCGGGGCCATACATGACGACTGTGACCCAGCATTCCCGCTTTCGCACATCCCCTTGCACTGGATACTCCTCGGTGCTGCAGAGATCGAACGTAGTCACAGCCTGGCTATTGGCTCGGTAGCGGATCTCCGGGTTCCTCGCAAGCCGTCCGGTCATCTCAAGCTTGTTCGTATCTTTGAATAGTTTCCGGTCCGTCCCCGAATCAGCGGTAGCAGTGCTCATCGCAACACTCCTTTTCATGGGTGAACAAAGGCCCTGCAGGAGTGCAGAGCAATAGAGAACGACAGGCCGGGGCCTGGGCCGTTCACCGAAGTGTGGTCTGATTCGTGAGGTGGGCTCGGGCCCCGGTCAACACTTCGGACATGCTGCCCGCGCAGCGGGCCTCATGACCGCTCGGACGGTGGAAAAAAAGACGTGCGAGGAAGGGCGCGTTTCACATAACGGGATCAGGAGTCGAGCTTGCGGGAATCGGAAGAGCGGGACTCTCGGCTGCCGCGCGGTTGGCGAGTTGATCGACGAGTTCGTTCATCGCAATGCCACGATGCGCCGGAACCTTCTGCCACGCGATCTCGATCGGCAACGCTTTGATGAACCGGGCGTACTCGCGGGTCGACGGGGTATTGGCCCGCCAAGCGCCGGTTGGCCAGGCGGCAATGCCCTTGTAATCGTGGTACACCGTGACTTGCTTGTACCCGTTGAGAACACACCAGGTCAGCGCGCGAGTGGCGGCCTCGAGTTCGGCTCCGACATTGCGGTGTTCGAATGCGCCGCTTTGCAGAAGGCTGCCGGAGTCCCGGTGCAATTCTCGATCACCTTGCTGGACGACGAACGACCACCCGAACCGGTACCCGAGCGGTGCCTGGAGACAGGCTCCGTCCACCCAGACCTGGATAACCGATGGGTCGATGGTCAGCGTGTCGTGACCCCTCGGAGCAGCAGAGCTCCCACCGGAAATGCGCTGCCATACCTGAGTAATGGTCGCTAGAATGGCCGGTGGACAGGAGTGCAATTCATCAGGGACCAAAGTGGGGCCACGTTTGCCGACATAAAGCTTGATAGCACCGAGATTGGGGCCGTTCTGCATCTGGATAAGCAGTTTCGCAGCGTAGTGGTTGTTCATCGACGGGCCTGGCGTGGCGATGATCCCTTGCTCTTGCAGTCCGCTGGTCATGGCATCTGCCAATTCCTGAAGCGTCATGTGCCCTCCTCGCTGTTTGTCTACCAGAGCCGCTGGGCCGGAGACAATGCCCGCGCAGCGGGCCAGCTGGTTCATAGTTTTCTGACGCGCGCGGGAAAACGGTACGATCTCCGGGTAGGGAATTGTAAATATCGGGCAAGCCGGATGATAACTGTCGGGAGCTGTTATCTGAAGGCGCGGGGTTCTGCGTGAAGAGGGAAAGGGGCAACCACTGTCTGGTCCGTGAGAAAGTCGAACTTTCAGAACCGATCAGGTTGAAAGTCCGAGGTGCTGCTCGACGGTCTGGAGCCGACGTTCAAGGCTTTCAACCCGCTCCTGAAGCTGATGATAGGACAGCTGGAGCATGGCCCGTGTATCGCGCGACTCTAGGTGGATTTCTGAGCGGATGTCGACAAGCTGTTGGCGTTGAAACTGCTGTCCTTCAATGACCAAGTCGAGCTTGTGGTGAAGATCTTCGACAAGGATGCCGGAGTGGCGCTTGGCGTCCGCGATGTCCTCGCGCAGGGTCGCGGTCATAGCGGCCATTTCTTGCCGGAGTTCAGTACGGAGCCCTCCCATTTCCTCGCGCAGGCCTTGTGACGCCTCCGTGACGATTTGGCGAATTTGAGCTAGGGAGTCGGTGTCCACAGTGTCTCCTTTCCGCAGTGTCGCAGTCTAGGATGTCTCCGGTCAGAAATCAACTCGATCGAGAACCTGTTCTCTCAGGTGGAGACGGGAAGAACTCTCCTTACAGCCGTAGCGTACTAGGGAGCAATCATGGCAGAACATCTCTGCGACCGTGCGGTGCGAGTTAGGAAACCGACACTGCCGCAGGAGATGCCTCGATCAGGTGCAGGGGTTGCCTGTGAGTGCGTGAGCGCGCCAGCACCTCCGAAAGCAATTGATCTGTTTGTGCGGTGGAATCCAAGTGGATATCCGGGACCGCTGCGAGCAGCGATGTCGCGGGCACGATGACGCCGTATTCCCGGGCCAGTTGAAGAAAGTCCCAGAGCAGCGGTTCGGGACTCCGTTGGAGTTCTTCGAGCGCCCCGGCGTGGCCGATGAGGATGAGCTTTCCTTTCGCGCGCGTGATCGCGACGTTGATGAGCTTGTGCGGCGCTGCGTCCTCGTGCACCCACCCGAGCATGGTCCGTGCGATGTTGGCCGTCGTGACCGTGTCGAAGATGACGACATCGCTCTGGCGTCCTTGGAAGCGGTGGACCGTTCCGGCCTGAACCAAATCTGCCAGCCCTTGAAGGCGGAGCAATCGTTCGATCAGATGGACCTGGGCGCGATAGGGCGCGATGATGCTGACGGATGGCGCCTCACCCGGGGTCGAGACGGTTTGCATGGCAAGCCGCACAGCGAGCATGGCGTGGTACAGGTTATAGGGCGACCCTCTGCGGTCCCGTTTGGTCACGGGATCGGCGCCGGCCGTGTCCAAGACGATCAAGGGCTGACCAGGAGCGGGCGCATAGGCCGTCAAGGGCCGACGGGCTGCCCCCATGTGGGCGGCCGAGTGATATGCGAGGCCGGCGCGGGCATACAGGCGCGCGGCAACCCGTGCGATATCTGGATGCATCCGGTACTGGGTGGCGAGCGACACGACCCGCTGATCCCGTCCGGACGTGATCTGCGCGATCTGATAAATATCCCTCGCGAGCCACGCTTTGGTGTGCTCGGTCTTGGCTACTGTGATTGGGGGCAATTGGAGATAGTCGCCGACGATGATCAGCTTCTTGGTTGCGAGACACGAGGCGGCAAAGACGGCGGGCGGCAAGCCCATACTCGCCTCATCCAGGATCACGACGTCGAACCGCTCGGGACTAAGCAATTTGGAGGCATAGGTCCGGGTCAAGGTGGTCGCAATGATCCGGCTTCGGTTGATGATCGTGCGTTCGATCTCCGCAATGCGCCGCTCTCCATCAGTGACGGTTTGCCGGAGCTCGCGGATTGTGTGCTGCGTGACGCGGACCAGCAGTTCGAGTTCATCAAGGGTGAAGTTGTCCGCTGAAAAGGGGAGGTGCTCTCTGGCTGCTCGCTCCCGTGCCTGAGCGTCCTGGATGAGTCGCCGTGATTGGCGGAGATCCTGTTCGAGCATCCGGAGGGCCGCATAGCGCCTGGCTTGCTCGGGAGTTTCTTCCAGAATGAATTGTTCCGTCTGCGCGATCTGCCGTCGCTTCAGTAGCCGGAACACAAAGGGCAGGGCCCGCAGGGACGCCAGGCGGTGGTGGGCCTCTTCCAACTCGCTTCGAACCCTTGCGATCGCGCTGAGGAGCCGCTCCTCATAGCCGACGAGCAGATCATGCCGTTGCTGCAGCTCGGCGACGGTGCGCTGGCAGATGCTGATCTGCAGAGTATGCTGGAGCAGGCTTTCAAGCCCGGGCAGGTCGGCTTCCAGGGCGCTGAGTTGCTTCCGTAGAGGCTCAACGGTTGCTTCGATAGCGGTCATCTGGTCCAGTACCAGGGCCTCAAGATTGGTCGTTTGGCTTCGCTCGGAGCTATCAGGGCTTGCAGTTCCTACGCGAACGATCGTTCCGCGGGGACAATCCAGCACCTTATCGAGCACAAGGTCGAGGATGTGATCGATGGCGGTGTTCGTCGGAGAGCAGATCAAGATCCGCTGCCCAAGATGCAGGAAAGCCTGAGCAAGGGCACTGATCAACTCGCTTTTCCCGGTTCCCGGAGGACCGAGGACGAACAGGAGGTCGTCCTGCAGCGCGCGTGCGAAGGCTGCGGCTTGTTCTGTATTCAGGCAGGGGGGTGCGGAAATTCCCGCGGAATCCACGAGTCTGGGGACGGCATCGGGCTGGAAGGCCTTGAGGCTGAGTGCGGTGTTGAAGTCGGCCTGCTGCCGCAGGATCTGGACCAGTCGTTTGTCGAGGGCCTGCAAGAGCTTGATGGAGTCAAAGGTGAGATGCGCTTGGGGGATTTCCGCCTGCAGTTCTGTATCCAGCGCCAGTGCGAGGCCATCGATCGAGAATCCAACGACTCGGCAAGGATGACGCTGGTCGTTCGCTAGGAGAGAAGGATGGGCGTCCTCCAGAATGTGGTCAGGAATCGGCTGGCAGTCGAAGAGGAAATAGGAGGTTCGCCCAGCACGGTGTTGGAGGCGGCCGTTGCGGATTGGGAAGGTGAAGCTGTCCGTATCGCTCAGAGGTTGCCGAGCCCGCAGCTCATCTGCGATGGCCTGGCGAAAGGATTCAATCATAGGGACGAGGGTGGAGTGATGGTCCGCATGGTCCATTTTGGGAGCGGTCCATCCTGCCGGAGTCTGCATGACATCTCCCTTGAGTGCCGAAGATAAGCGCACAGAGCATCGGGTGATTGAACCTGCGCTCGGGACGAGCGCCGGAGGGAGGACGGGCAAAGACAAAATACAACGTGGAGCCGCGTGGTGTTGTCGCGTGAAATCTCTATGTCGGTACACGAACGATCTGAAACCTGCCGAGGTCCGTGCGCAGCGCGTTCGCACCGGGCGCGTGTTGTGTGATCGGAGTGATGCCGTTGAGGCCAGGTCAGGCGGAGGTTGGTCTCAGTTATGCATGATGCCCGACCGAAAAAGATTTCGTGATGCAGGCGGCAAACTCTTGCAACTCGGCGCGCAGAGCCGTAGGATAAAGCCACTTTACTTCTTTTAGTAGGCACTCGCCGAATCATCTCTCTGCCGGTGAACTTCACGCGGCAGAACCTTTCTCAATTCTTCTCATCATCGTGACGCCGTCGTTTCACGACTGATCATCGTGGACAGCGCACGGTCCCTTCAGCAGCGATTGCGCGCCCTGCGCAGGCACAGTTTCACTCTTCACACAGTTCGACTCCATCACCAACATTCATCTGACCGTCGGCTCATCTGAGTCAGACGACCGTCGTCTGTCTCCACATGGATGCGGTTTTCCTTGATCGTATCGCACAGGCAGCGGCTTCAGCACACAGGAAAGGAGGACATCATGACAGTGCCATAGTCAGATCATCGGCAGGACAGCGCCACTCACAACCTTCCAGCTCCTCAAAACCATCCTTCCATCTGTTCTCTTCTGCATCAGGTCCAATCACCTCACATTCATTCCAGACATCGCATGACTCAACCTGGGCTCCGGCCCCGTGCTGAGCTCAGCACATCTTTATTGTGGAGGTACGCCCTATGGCAGGCATGAGCAAGAAGGAAAAACAGGCGTGGGAGATGCTTCTCGGGGACATCCGGCATGCGCGACGAACCTATCGGCACTTGATGGAACGTGCGCAGAGCGAACCGGAGAAAGTGCGGTTGTATCTCAGTACGCTCGATGAAGAAGAGATTCTGCGAGATGGCCTGTTGGGAAAACTGTGGCAGGTCGTCTCAGGTCAGGACGCCAATCGGCATCGGCACCCGCTCTCGACATGAGAAACAGGTGTAGATGATCGTCGGTCCCTTCCCGTTCATCTCAAGTTCCCACAGATCACAATCTTCTCGCGAACCTTTCGGATACAGCGTGTCGAGTCGAGTCTGACATCTCGGACACAGGACCGGCTTCGGCTGGAAGTTCCAATAGCGCAGCACTCGATCGAACCAGTCGCGCAGGCGTTGCTTGAGGTCATCGCTGCCGGTGTCACGGCTCTGTGACTCCTGCAGCAGGACCTCTGCTTCATCGTGGAGAGGCCCGCTGAGCGGGATTTCGACTCGGTAGGCTCTCATCGATTCACGATGTACTGCAGCGCAGGCGGATTGTCAATCCTTGTCACTCATCAGGAGGCCATCATGGAGAGCCATCACAAATGGAACGACTACTTCAGGTCCCATCGCGAATTCATCCTCGCGACGCTGTTCGAACCGGATCGGGTTCACACGGCAGCGGGGGACGTACTCTGCGAAGTCGATGGGAAGCTAGTGAAGGTCCGCACGCTCGTGGACGAGATTGAACAGCAAACGCGGGGGCAGGCGACGCTTCCGGAAACCTGGGAGTTCGACTTCGCCCGGAGAGTGGTCGCACAGGCGGCAAGGCTTGGGCGCTTCGAGCGCGAAGCCTTGATGACGTTTGCCCGGTACAGCCCAAGGGATCTGCCAAGGTTGTCGCAGGAAGCTCATGAAGCGGTCGTGACCGCCTCGCAGGCCCTCTATGCGGAACCGATTTGCCAACGTTGACCAATTCACCATGACACACACCATCGAAGGAGACACCATCATGACCACAACAACCACATCGAAGCTCACAGCGATTCGGACCATTCTTCGCAAGGCCATTCTGGCTCCACGAGCGCATGCGACCCGTGTCGCACGTCTGGAGAAAGAGGATGTGCAGGCCTTGCTTGAGGAGTGCCGGACTGGGAACCACAGAATCCACCCTGTCAATCTCTACAACCTCGAACAGCGATTGGCAGAAATGGAGGAAGTGGACTGGTCGAACCGGCTGATGCAGACAGCTCGCACGCCATTGGAGAATCGCTATGATGAAGAACATCAACCGACCAAACCCAGAGTCCCGGTTCTCCGCCGTCGATACCGCAGTGTGTATGTCACGCTGCGTGACGGACGTCGCGCACGCCGGTTGGATACCTCACGGGCGATGCCATTGTGCGGCCTTCAAGCGCCGGTGGTGTTGTCGGAAGAGGAACGACGAGGCGGAACGTGGATCACTGGTCCTCGGCAGTGTCCGATGTGCTTCGGATATCACCTGCCGAGGCCACAGCCCGAGAATCCGGTCTCCTTACCTCGCACATCCGTATCTACGCAACCGGCATGCCCGCGATGCAAGGCGTCGGTGGTGCTGGAACGGGTGGTCTCCGGGACTTCCGAATCTGGAATCCTGGAGAAGAGTTGTCTGTGCGGGTGGAGTGAAACAACGACACTGCTGTCAGCGGAAGACCAGGCTCAGAACGAGCTGGCGTTATCGCGGGCAGCGGTGCGTGATGACGACCAGGAGCCAGCCCTGATGCTTGGCGACGTCGCCCAGGAATTTGCGGAGGTGGCGGCGTTGGGCTCAGTGGAGGCGGAGGATTTGCTCTGCAGCGAGGTGCCGGATGCGGATCGGGAGGAGGATCAAGACCCCGAGAAGACGGATGCGGCATCCCTTTCGACCGAGGAGAGATCCGATGAGGAACTAACCGAGGAACCCTCCGACGAAGCAGCATCAGCAGATCAGGAGGGATCCGAGCAGGAGGATGCCGATGACATGCTCATCGCGCTCCAGAACCGGTTCTGGCAAAGCCTGTCAGTCAAGGCGTTGCGTTGTGGGCTCCTTGAAGCCACGATACTCGGCCGCCTGTCGGGGAGCCGAACGGATCTGGTGTGGGCGGCTGCATCGGCCACGGCCGAATCCTGTGTCAGGATGAAAGAGAGGGAGCAGCGTGAGGTCGCGCATTGGCTGGTCGCCGCGCCGGAGGATGTCCTCTGGAAGCTATTGCCGGAATCTGACCTCTTGACCGAGATCACGACCGAGGGAATGCAGCGGGTCCTGCCGCCGATTTCGGTGAAAATCGAGCGGTGGAAGTATTCCTGCCGCGTCAAACTCGCGCGCTTCATCTATCCGCAGGCAGGAATCCGGATCCTGGCTCCCAAGTTCGGAGTGTCCCAGGCCGTGTTCCAGAGAGCTTGCGGCAGGTGACAGGCAACGAGACGGAAGGAATTCTGCCCTCAGGGCGGTGCGGAGTTCCTTCCGGTCTCCCTACAGGTGAGGGAGTGCGTCCAGCTCGATCGTGAGGATCGGGGGATCGCACTCCCTTTTTTTGTCCGCTTACGCGGCCCGTTGCATCGCCGACCTCGGCAGGTTGCCGAAGTTGACGGTCCTGGCGTTGAGCTCGACATACGTCACCGACGCCTGACCGTCGGTCTCTCGCGTCCGGGTTTGAAGGTTGCCTTCCACGTAGACTTCCTGGCCCTTGACCAGGTTGCGGCAGCTCTCGGCGAGCTTTCCCCAGACGACGACTGAGAAATAACTCGAGGGCCGCTTCTCGCCGGTCTTCCTGGACGGGAGCCCGTCGACCGCGAGGCGCAGGTTGCAGACCGACTTGTCGCCGACCGTGCGGATGACGGGGTCGGTGGTGAGACGGCCGTTGATAGTCCCTTTGGCGAACGTACGCATGTGAAGATACCTCCAACATGTGAGTGGTGAGTGAACAACAAGACATGACGCTCAATGCGCCACGCCGGTCACCTAGCTGACCCGGTCACCGGTTGTACGCACCGGACTACCGTGCGCATGGCATCCAGGGTCCGAGAAACAAGCGTCGCAGTGAACTTCTGTGCCGCTTGGTGACCTCAGGCGGCGTAGACCTGAGGAGAGGAACGTATGGGGGCGGGAGTGGTCCCAGGCAGCATGCCGCATTGCACGGCGACCGAACGCAGCGCTTCTTCGCTCAATCCATGGTCCTTCGAAAGAAGGCGGCAGCCGGCTTCCTTCGAGCGGAAACGTCGGAGCTGCTCTTTAAAATACTTGATGAGCGGGAGTAGCAGGGGATCTGTCGGTTGAAAGGCTGCAGGGCTCGGGTGCCGCAGCATCGGATGGTGCGCGTCCGGATCGCCGGCAAGTAGGGACAAGTCCTCATCGGATAACGTGAGGAGCCACTCGGAGATGGCCTTGGAGTCTTCCTCGCTGAGGGAGCGCGGAGACACCTCAAGGATCCGGCCGGCCGCTGCCCACAAGGCCATACGCGACTCGGTATGGTCGACGCCACGGAGGGCTAGGTCGATCAGCTTCTTCCGGAGGGGATGGCTGGTCAGGAAAAGGTCGAATGCAGGCTTGTGCATGCGGTCGCCGAGATCGGCGAGGTCTTGCGACGTGTTGGCGAGGAGGTCGGCAAGCTCTTCTTCATGGAGGTCGAGCCCTTTGACGCAGTCTTCGCCGTCCTGGGCGTCCATTAGATGGCGGTCGGGATCGCCCTCGACACTCTCCTCGCTGAGGTCGTCTTCGAGTGAGGGGACTGTGACTTCCAAGTCTCCCTGGGCGAAGAGCATGCTGGCAATCGCATCCTCGTTCTGGTCCCTTTCCTCGTCTGTGAGCTGGTCGGGCGCGGCATAGTAGTCGTACCGTCCGCAGAGCAGGCACCGGCTGTGGTCGGGCCCGTCTAGAATATAGGAGGAGGCTTTGGGCGCGTGGCACTTGGGGCAGGTCTCTGAGGGGGATTGGCTAACTGCGACTGCTCCAGCCTCAGAGGTGGTCGTCGCAATTGGAGGCAGATGTTTCCCCTGACAGCCCGGGCACAGCCTGTAGCCGGTTCTCGTGTGGTTCCGGGCTTTCGCCTCTTCGAGCGAGAGGACGCCAGCGATGCCGCAGAGGAAGTAGACACGATGAGCATCGAGGAGAAGCACTCGCTGGCCGTTGGGGAGCACAGCGAATCGGGGCGCGCCGGCCCTCTGTGAGCGTTTGATGATCAGCGGGAACTCCGGTTTGGGATCCTCGTCCGCGAACCGGGTCTCCCCCGACAACCGGCGTTCCTGGTCTCGGCGTGCCCATTGCTCCAGATGGGCGGCATGCAATGCGACGAGGAAGGTGACCACGACTTCTTCGTTGTCACTCGGGAGCAACACATAGCGGTCGTAGAGAGGGGGAAGGGTGTCTTCCGAATCGAAGGCTGGCTCGGCAATGAGCTCTGGCGGGTACAAGTCTGCAAGGCACGTTGCACATTCCATAGGATGATCCTCCTCCAACGCAGTTGGTCGGTCACACAATACGGTCAGGCAGATCAGTCACGCTTGACGCGTCAAGCCGCAGCCGACTCGACAGGTTCAGCCGGTTTCGGTTGCTTCGCTTTGGGTCCGAGGATCAGCAATCGCGGATCGATGACGATCACGGTGACAGCCTTATGCCGGACTCCCTCCTTTATATAGGTCCGGATCTGGGGATTCCCGGTCAGTTTCACGTGCTGCCCTTTCTCCAGCGTGTTGGCTAGCTTCTCCGACGCGCCGAGGACCTTGATGTCCCAGTATTCCGGGTCGTCGGCCTTGGCATAAAACCCGTTCGAGTGCACCGCGACGGAGAACTCCAATGACGCACCATCCTGGTGCTGGAACAGCTCCGGCTTGTGCGTGACACGACCGGAAAGGGTCAAGATCTTGATGTCCTGCTCAGCCATGGCAACCTCCTTCAACAAAGATAAAGATCATGGACGCGCACACATGTCAGGCAGGCTGGAGCACTGCCCGCTTGCGGGCCATCCGAGAATTGTCTCGTTCACAAAGGAGGATCTATTGTTCGAGTGGCTGAGGCGCGGGCAAGGGCCGCTGCAACACACGCAGGTGCAACTTGTTGAAGAACGCACGGGCTTGATCGACCGACCAGGCAGCGCGCACTTCTGCTTCGACCTTGGGATCTGGGTTCGCGGGGGCGAATCGGACAATCACAGCCTCAGCCCCCGCCATGAAGCCGCCTTGGAGCAGAGCTTCCGGCGCGACCTTGCCGGCCATGATGTCCTCAATGATGATACCCGGATGCTGGCCGTCGGATCGTTCCGGGTAGAAGGTTCCGCACAGTTCCCCCATCCGTTGCCAGTGCGACTCATCGATCGTCCAGCAGTTGATCGCCCCGCCTGTCGGCGCATCGAACATGTGCCAGGAGCTGTTGCCCTTGGCGATATCGTGCTCGCGGCAAAACTCGTGAATGCGGGTCCAATCAAAGACACTGACTACGGCGATCCAAGGGCGGGCGCTGTTCATGATGACTCCTGCTGGTGGGGAAGAAGGAAAGGTTAATCTCGGCGCTGCTGCTCGATCTGGGTACGAAGCCGAGCCAGCCGTGACTCGAAGGACTCTTTCAACGGGCCCTGCAAGCAGTCCGGCGTCCGGGCAAACTCCGTCCATTGTTCGTAGAACAGATCGAACCACGCCTTCTGGGAATCGGGGGACGGAATCTGGGCGATCAGCCGGAGACACTGGTCGAAGCGTTCGCTCGAGAATCCCGCCGCGCGGCCGGAGCGGAGGAGGATTCCGAGCTGCGATTCGAGGTCCGTCTGATCCGGAAGGATGGGACTCACGGGTGGAGTATCCTGCGTGCGGCGTTCACGCGTCAAGGGAGACTGTGGCTTGTCGGGTGGTCTACGCGAGGAATGAAGTCACATCATCTGCATCGCGCTCGCTTGCGGCTGATCTAAAAGGATGAGGCGCGACTGATGGCGCCCGAAAGCTCGACGGGGACGTAGTGGGAGCCCTGCTCAGAAGCGTGGAACTGGTAGGCCCGTCCTTGCTGATCCAGATTGATATAGCGCCGGCTCCAGATGTGCTTGTACAGAAAGATGCGGGTTCCACTCTCGCAGAGCACCTCTCCCATGAACATGAATTGTGCGACGCTCTTCTCGGGCATGACCTTAAGAATAGGGTCCCATAGCGGGCGATCGGGACAGCGTTGCTCGATGACTTTCAGCGGATTCATGGCCGTCTCTTCGTCCTCCTCATCTGAAGGGGCGTGCACGGTGCCCCCCTCGAGCATTGTCGGTGCTCATTCTGGGTACTACTGACCGTTGGATCGCAATGTGGTGAGTTTTCGGCGATGCTGGGGATAGCGTTATGCAGCCGGGTGGACAATGATGAAGCGGCCATCCCACAAGCCGGCCAGGACGGAGGCGACGTCTTTCCACGCGAGGCCGCCGAGTCCACAGCCCAGTCGGGGGCAGTAGATCGTGGTGAGTCGGTTATGATCGGCGAGGTGGACGGCTTCTCGGGCAGTGCGTTCAATCAATCCGAGATTTGAGGGCCGTATCCATGCTTCCTTGGTCGGCAGTGTCACGATTCGGAACTCAGGCCAGTAGTAGACATGGTTTCCAGAGGCGCGGAGCTTCTCTCCGAGGAGAATGGGCAGATTCGGGAATAGTTGTGCGGCGGCCAAGGCCACTCCCGCACCCATGACCGCACGACCATCCCGGCGACAGTTTCCGTTCGTAGGCACGCCGATACAAAAGCCCTGATCGTGCACATCCCACAGGTCACCGGTAATCTCACGCATAGCGATTCACCTCGTCGAATAGACCGATTTCATCGGATCCCTGCCCGCCGCGGGCCCGTTGCCATTGGGATTGGCATTCGAAGTCTTCGAGGAAGGCCAAGTCTACGCGTAGTCTTCTGTGGATGATTTTGCCGAGCGGCGGACTTGTGGAAATCCGAAAGGTCAGGCCGTGATTCGAGACGAGGGGAGCTAGGAGGCCTTGTCGTGGCAGGCTTCGAATCGATCGGCCTGTGCGGGAGATGGATCGGGGGAGAAAGTGAACATAGACGGTGTCCCGCCATCCAGCGTGGGCTTGGATGAGTCAGTGCAACTTGCTGGAGGGGCGGTCCCATGTGTCTTCCGGTCTTGGTAGGAGAAAAACCAGCCGGGGAAACCCTGCGCGGGAGGAAGAGGGTAGTCGCCGTCGTACAGAGAGCCGAAAAAGGGAAGGCTTGCGGACGAGATCTGGGCAGTGCAGAGGGGAGGGGTGGAACTGTTAGAGCAGATGAACCTACTGTAGGGCACGCTTGCCGCAGAATGCGAAAGCAGCCAGAGTGCGATGTATAGATCAGCCGGGGACATGCTAACAAAATTCTAGGCTCACTGAGTTCCTGGAGCAAGGAGGATAACCATGCCCTTGATGGATAGATGGGATGTGCCCAGCGAGTTAGCGGCGTTCTTGCAGCAAGCGGTCCAACCGAAGAAGCTCGTCGATAAGGGCCTATGAAGCAAGGGTGCTCACTGCGTACTCCAAGATGAGCTGTCGAAATTCTTGGCGGCTCGAACACAGGACTGTTTCCCCGAAAAGCAGAGCTGCTTATCCGGCCGCTCTCATTGGCTTTTTCAGCGTAATTCGCTAAACTCTCGCCTCGATATATGGACATTTCTTGCGAGTTAGCCGGCACAGCCGCCTGCTCCCATGTGTCCACACACATAGCTTATTTCTGATAAGGAGTTGTCCCAACCCGCTCAACTGCCTGGCAGGCCTTGTATGTAGGTACATTTGAATCTGTGAGACAGATTTGCACCGGTTATGAGTACTTCTGATGCCTCGTATCTTTGACAACATCGAACAATCTCTCCTGCCAGCGCTGCGCGAAACAATCCAAGTTGCTGACCGTGCCGACTTCTGTGTTGGGTATTTCAACCTTCGGGGATGGAAGCAGCTCGACTCGTATATTGAGAAGTGGTCCGGAGGAGACGGGCACTGCTGCCGCCTATTGGTCGGCATGCAGCGGTTGCCGCAAGACGAATTACGGGAAGCTCTGAGCCTGATAAGCCGAGATGGCGAGATAGACAACCAGACGGCAATTCGCCTCAAAAAGAAGCTCGCCGAAGAGTTCCGCGAGCAATTGAGCGTTGGCATTCCTACCAACGAAGACGAAGCGGGATTACGCAAGCTGGCAGAACAGATTAAATCCAAGAGGGTTATAGTCAAACTGTTCCTCCGGCATCCCCTACATGCCAAGTTGTATTTGCTTTTTCGCCCCGATCCTATCAATCCCTCCGTCGGGTACCTAGGAAGCAGCAATCTGACGCTTGCGGGCCTTTCCAAGCAGGGCGAGCTGAACGTGGACGTACTGGATCACGACGCCTGCCAGAAGTTGGCCAAGTGGTTCGAAGATCGGTGGACGGACCGTTGGTGTGTGGATATTTCGGAAGAACTGGTCCGGATTATCGAAGAGAGCTGGGCTCGGGAAGAACTCGTGCCTCCGTACCATATCTATATCAAGATGGCGTACCATCTTTCGCAAGAGGCACGGGCGGGGCTTTCCGAATTTCGAATACCACGAGACTTTGGCAAGCGGCTATTCGAGTTTCAAACGGCGGCGGTCAAGATTGCGGCTCATCACCTGAACAAGCGCAGCGGCGTGTTGATCGGCGATGTGGTGGGTCTCGGGAAAACTCTGATGGCCACTGCCCTGGCAAGGATTTTCGAAGATGATCATGGGCTTGAGACACTCATCATCTGTCCCAAGAACTTGGTCCCGATGTGGGAGGATTATCGAGCACAATACCGGTTACTCGCGAAGGTGTTGTCAATTAGCCAGGTTGTAGGGGAACTGCCGAATCTGCGCCGTTACCGCCTCGTGCTCATCGACGAAAGCCACAACCTTCGCAACCGTGAAGGCAAGCGCTATCGGGCAATTCAAGAATACATCCAAGCCAATGAGAGCAAGTGCATTCTGCTTTCTGCCACCCCCTACAACAAAACCTATCTTGACCTTTCCAACCAGTTACGTCTCTTCGTCAAAGAAGACAAAGACCTCGGTGTTCGTCCCGAACGCTTAATTCGCGAGCTCACCGAAACCGAGTTTATTCGACGCCATCAATGTTCCGTGCGCTCTCTGGCGGCTTTCGAGAAGAGCGAATATGCGGACGACTGGCGAGAACTGATGCGCCTCTACATGGTAAGACGCACCCGCAGTTTCATTCAGGACAACTATGCCCAGACTGACCCAACCAGCGGTCGGAGATTTCTCACCTTCGAGGATGGGAGCCGGTCTTACTTTCCCATCAGAGTTCCAAGAACAGTGACCTTTAAGATTGACGATGCCAACCCCGCAGACCAGTATGCGCGGCTCTACGCCGACGATATCGTCAATACCATCAACGCCCTCAATCTCCCTCGGTACGGATTAGGGAACTATGTGGCGGCGACGCCGCATGAACCACCTACACAAGCTGAAGCGAGATTGCTGCAAGACCTATCTCGTGCCGGGAAACGCCTTATGGGGTTCTGTCGGACGAATCTGTTCAAGCGTCTCGAAAGCAGCGGCCAGGCCTTTCTCCAGTCAATCGAACGTCATATCCTCCGCAATCACGTTTACCTTCATGCGATTGAACACAAGAAGCCCATCCCAATCGGCACGCAAGATGCCGAGATGCTCGATGCGCGCATATACGACGAAGACGCCGACGCCCCCGGAGCCAAGACAGGATTATTTGACGACGACGAGAACGATCAAGAGCAAGAGCGACCACTCACAGGGTCGCTCCGAAAGGCCAAGGACTTCATCAGTCGAGGAGCCGAGATTTATGAGGAGTACGCTGGTCAATACAAGCGGCGATTTAAGTGGCTTCCGTCAGGACTCTTTGTGAAATCGTTAGAGAACGATTTGCGGAGCGATACAGAGGCCCTCCTAAAGGTCTTGCAACTATGCGGTGAATGGGACTCGAACAAAGACGCCAAGCTTCTGGCCCTCGTCAATTTGCTCAAGAAGAAACACCCGAATGACAAAGTCCTTATCTTTACTCAATTTGCCGATACCGTCCGCTACCTAGAGACCCAGCTCGCGGCTCGTGGAGTCTCATCCTTGGCTGGTGCAACCGGAGACTCTCCGAACCCGACAGCCTTGGCGTGGCGGTTCAGCCCGGATAGCAACGATAAGCGTGACAGACTGAAACCGGGCGAGGAGTTGCGAGTCCTGATTGCCACGGACGTGCTCAGTGAGGGACAAAACCTGCAAGATGCGGCCATTGTGGTGAATTTCGACCTCCCCTGGGCCATCATTCGCCTCGTCCAACGAGCAGGCCGTGTGGACCGTATCGGACAGAAGGCTGAGAACATCCTCTGCTACTCTTTCTTGCCCGCCGAAGGCGTCGAGCGCATCATACGACTCCGAGCCAGAGTGAGGCGCCGTCTTCAAGAAAATGCGGAAGTGGTCGGCACCGACGAGGCCTTCTTCGAGGATGATCGAAACGATAATGCGATCCTCAATCTCTACCATGAGAAAGCAGGCATTCTAGATGGAGAGGCCGATACAGAAGTGGATTTGGCCTCGTATGCCTATCAAATCTGGAAGAACGCGATTACCGCCGATCCAAGCCTACAAAAGACCATCCCCGATCTGCCGCCCGTAATCTATGCCACGCGGGCGCATGACCCGACGAACAAGCAACCAGGCGGGGTGCTGGTGTATCTGAGAACAGCCGAAGGCAACGACGCGCTGGCCTGGATCGACAAAAACGGTACCGCCGTCACGGAGTCTCAGTTCGCCATCCTCCAGGCTGCGGCGTGCAGCTCAGACACACCAGCCCTACCGCGCCAATCGAACCATCACGAACTGGTCCAGAAGGGTGTCGAGTTGATAGTCACAGAAGAGAAAACAGTTGGGGGACAATTAGGACGGCCTTCAGGGGCACGTTTTCGCACGTATGAACGACTCAAGCGCCATGCGGAGCATGTCAAAGGCACGTTGTTTGAGTCCCTGGAACTTCTGAAAGCCATCGATGAAATCTACCGCTATCCACTCCGCCAAGCCGCCGTGGATACGCTCAATCGCCAACTCCGAAGCGGGGTGTCGGACGAGGCACTGGCAGAACTGGTCATCGCGCTCCGTGAAGAAGATCGGCTCTGTCTAATTCATGAGGAAGAACAGACCCAGGAACCTAGGATCATCTGTTCCATGGGACTATCAGCGCCCGAATAACCAACCAACAATGCCGCTCGACCCTACTCGAACTCGCCAACACCTCGCCGCTTGTGATTTTCGACGTCTTTTCATAGAAGAACTCGGTTGGGACACGCATTCTGCAACCATCGAGATACCGATCGACGGCCAGCCGTTTACCCTTAGCGCCGTCGCTCAGAAGCGCGGCATGGTTGCGTTCCACTGTCGTGCAACTGGCCAGAAGGGAATTCCTGACTACTCGATACGCCGCAAAATCGACCGCCAGCTCACCAAGTCCGCTCAAGAACATCTCATCATTTACACCGATCCATCCAACTCCGCTCAAGTATGGCAGTGGGTGAAGCGCGAGGTGGGCAAACCGACGGCCTGTCGGGAACATACCTACCATCGCAATCAACCGGGAGACGCCCTCATCCAAAAGCTCCAGGGCATCGTCTTTTCCCTGGAGGAGGAGGAGCAACTCAGTCTGGTGGAAGTAACCACGCGGGCGCGAGCGGCCTTCGACGTGGAGCGCGTCACAAAGCGGTTCTACGATACGTTCCAGAAAGAACACACGGCATTCCTAAAGTTTCTCAAAGGCATTCCAGACGAGGACCTGCAGCGATGGTACGCCTCCGTCATGCTCAACCGGTTGATGTTCGTCTACTTCATTCAGAAAAAGGGCTTTCTCGACGACAACCGAGACTACCTGCGGATCAAATTGAACGAGTCGCAGGCCCGAGGGAGGGACCGATTCTACAGAGACTTTCTCTGCGCGCTGTTCTTCGAAGGCTTCGCCAAAAAGGATACCGATCGCGGAGCAACCGTGAACCGATTGCTGGGCAAGGTGCCTTACCTCAACGGAGGTCTGTTTCTACGCCATCAGATTGAAGAGCAGCACGGCAAAGACATTCAGGTGGCCGATGCCGCGTTTGCCAGACTCTTCGGCTTCTTCGAACAGTACCACTGGCACCTCGATGAGCGCCCGCTCCGCCGGGATGACGAAATCAATCCCGACGTGCTTGGTTATATCTTTGAGAAGTACATCAACCAGAAGCAGATGGGCGCCTATTATACGAAGGAAGACATCACCGGCTACATCAGCCAAAACACGGTAATTCCGTTCCTCTTCGATGCCGCGCGGCAGAAGTGCAAGATCGCCTTCGAAGGCAATCAATCCGTTTGGCGCCCGCTCCAGCTCGACCCAGACCGCTACATCTATGAGCCGGTGAAGAAGGGAGTCGTTCTCGAGCTCCCTCCTGAAATTGCTTCCGGCCTGAAAGATATCTCGAATCGGACGGAATGGAACAAAGCCGCGCCCTCAGACTATTCCCTGCCAACGGAAATTTGGCGTGAAGTCGTCGCCCGCCGTGCGCGATACCTAGAGGTGCGCAAAAAACTCGCGGACGGCGAAATTCGAGATGTCAACCAGTTCATTACCTACAACCTCGATATCAGGCAGTTTGCGCAGGATGTCATCGAAAATTCCGAAGGTCCGGAACTGCTGCGGGCCTTTTACCATGCGATTGAAAAGGTCACGGTGCTCGATCCGACTTGCGGCTCTGGAGCCTTCCTCTTTGCTGCACTCAATATCCTTGAACCGCTCTACGAAGCTTGCCTGGACCGGATGGAAGTGTTCCTAGACGAGCTCACGCGCTCGGGCACCAAGCACCTCCCGGAGAAGTTCAACGACTTTCGGAAAATTCTTGATCGGGTCGCGAGTCATCCCAACCGTCGTTACTTCATCCTGAAATCCATCATCCTCAACAATCTCTATGGCGTGGACATCATGGAAGAGGCCGTCGAGATCTGCAAACTTCGTCTCTTCCTCAAACTTGTGGCGCAAGTCGAGAAGGTGGAGCAGATCGAGCCGCTACCGGACATCGACTTTAATATCCGTGCGGGTAATACGTTGGTTGGATACGCCAGGCTTGAAGATTTGAAGAAGTCCATGGAAGGGGACTGGGTACGCCTTCAATCCCTCCCGACCATAGAAGAAAACGCCGAGATTGCCGACAGGGCGTTTCAGAAGTTCCACGAGATGCAGACTGAGCACGGCATGGAGGCGAAAGACTTCGCCGAGGCCAAGGAGGAGCTACGTAGGCGACTCCAGACGCTTGAGGACGAACTCAATCGCTATCTTGCCAACGAGTATGGTGTCGAGGCTTCAAAGCGCGCTTCCTATGCGAAGTGGCTTGCCTCCCACAAGCCTTTCCACTGGTTCATAGAATTTTACCGCATTATGAAAAGCGGGGGGTTCGATGTGATTATCGGCAATCCGCCCTACGTGGAGATGCACAAAGTTACGACCTACAGCCTTATTGGCTACGTAACTAAAGAGTGTGGCAACCTTTACCCGCCATGTGTGGAGCGCAGTTCTGCTCTGTTAAGGAATACAGGAAGCTTCAGCATGATCGTTCCCTTGAGCGGCTTCTCGACTGATCGCATGGAGCCCTACCAAGATTACGTTTGGAATCGATACGGGCAACAACTACACATTTCCTACTATAGTGGAGATGCTCACCCTTCTGTCATGTTCAATGGAGTAAAGTACCGCCTGTGCATCGTTATTGGCGGACCGCAGTACACAGGTTCGGCAAAGGTCCAGACCACTGAGTACTTGCGATGGTATGCGGACGAGAGGCCTTACCTGTTCGCAAAGATAGCTTACTCAGAATGTGGATTCCCAAATGGTTTCTTAAGATTTGCAAAACTCGGAAGTAGGTTGGCTGCCAAGGTGCTTGGCAAGATCGTCAGCAAACAACTTACTATGAACATTTATTTCTCCGATTCGGGGCCAGGTCATGTCACGTATCATAGAAGTCCTGTGTTCTGGATTAGATCCATGGACTTCGAACCGTACTTTAAGTCTGCCGTTAAGGAGAGATCAACCGATCATCTTAAGGACTTGTATCTCAAGAGGGAAGAGCACGCAAAGCGACTTGGCGCCATTTTGAATAGCACTCTCTTTTACTTTTGGTTTACGAGCCAAGGAAATTGTAGAAACATCGCTGGCCCAGATATAGAGAACTTCCCCATCGGAGATCTGAACTCACCAGCGCTCAAACATCTCGAACCTCTCTTCAACAAACTGATGAAAGATCTCCAGCGGCATTCACGAAGACGCATTTATAACTACGAGGCATCGGGACAAGTTGAGTATGATGAGTTTTATCCCGACAGATCAAAGCCCATCATCGACGAGATAGACCGCGTGCTCGCGAAGCACTACGGCTTCACGGATGAAGAACTGGACTTCATCATCAACTACGACGGCAAGTACCGTATGGGTCAGGATGCTGGGTCTGATGATGGAGAATAACCCCGAAAAGAGCCAGCGCACGAAACATGAATTCTCAGCCGATCGGCCTATCAGCTCTATTGAGGAAGACCTCCTGGGCCGTGCTCCGTTTGCGAAATCCCTAGCCTCCGCCATCAAAGGCTGGCAGGGCAATGAGAGCCTGGTCGTTGCCATGTATGGACCTTGGGGCTCGGGGAAATCTTCGGTAAAAAACATGGTCCTGCAAACGCTCCGTTTGGCCGAGACGAACTGTCCCCTGATCATTGAGTTCAATCCATGGCAATGGTCAGGCCAAGATCAACTGGCAGAGGCGTTCTTTCAAGAAATCGGTCTGTTATTGGGCCGATCGGACGGAAGCGAAGACGGGAAACGACGTGCGGCCAAGTGGCGAACCTATGGAACCTACCTCACCCTCGGCGCCTCTCTCGCCAAATCACTTAAGACCATCTTGCCAATACTTGGACTGCCCGGTTCGGGAATCGCAGACATGCTTTCCAAAGGGATGGAGCAATCTGCGACCGTGGCGCAAGAAGGCTCAAAAGGAGTCGAGGACCAAGCGGTCGTGCAACAGCAGACATTGGCTGAGATAAAGAAAGAGCTTTCTGACTCCCTGAAAGAACTCGAAAGGCCAATCCTCGTGGTGTTGGATGATATCGATCGCCTCACACCTGAAGAAATACGACTCCTCTTCCAACTCGTCAAAGCTAATGCTGACTTTCCAAACGTGGTCTATCTCCTTCTGTTCCAACGCGACATCGTGGAGCGTAGTTTGGATTCATCGCCAGCCGTCAGTGGACAAGAATTCCTTGAGAAAATAGTACAGGTGGGATTCGATATCCCACGTATTGAGCGAACACGCCTGGAGAAAGTCCTATTCGCGGGCCTCGACGAACTACTAACCGATGGGGATGTGGGCAAGCGGTTCGACCAGACGCGCTGGGGCAACCTATTCCTTGGAGGCCTTCGCCCCTACTTCCAAACGCTACGGGATGTGTACCGCTATCTGGCCTCCCTCTCTTTTCACGTTTCGCTGTTTCGGAGCACGGGCAGCTTTGAAGTGAACCCAGTGGACCTTATCGCGCTGGAAGTGCTCCGCGTCTTTGAGCCAGTCGTTTACCGGAGGCTTCCCGAGGCTAAGTTAGAGCTGACGAACCTTCGCGACCGCGCGCATGATTCGCACGACGAAAACGAGCGAACGAGAAAACTCATTGAGTCCATAGTCGAAGCGGCCTCACAACCCGGCCAGGTCCGCGAGATAGTCAAAGAACTCTTCCCGCCGGTTGAATGGGTATTCAACGGATCCATGTATGGCCATGACTTTAAGGAGGAGTGGTTTAGGGAGCTGCGTCTCTGCCACCCCGATGTGTTCGACCGGTATTTCCATCTCGCAATTCCTGAGGGAGACATTTCCCAAGCGGAGCTAGATCGGGTACTGTCCCTCGTTGGTAATCGTGAAGGCCTAGTCGTAGAATTCCGTGCGCTTAACAAGCGTAGCCTGTTAGGCGTCGCACTGGACCGTCTTGAAGCCTACAAGCAGAAAATCGACCTGCAACACGCCGTATCGTTTATCACCGCGCTGTTCGATATCGGCGACGAACTGCCAGAAGATCGAGGTGGCTTCTTTTCAATTTCCCCAGACACGCATGCGTCCCGCATCATCTACTGGTACTTGAAACAGGAGATGGACATAGGCAGACGCGGGGCTATCCTCAAGGAGGCCATGAAAGCCACGACGGGTCTGTACCTTCCGATAAGGATCGCTTCCCTCGAAGGTAACGAAGAGAAGCGAAAGAAGGACCCTGATGCTTTTAATGTGACTGACGCTGATTTGGACGCACTGCACCATATCTGTGTGGAAAAGATTGAACAAGCCGCAGGCTCCGGAATCCTGACAAGCCATCGCAACATGCTTAGCATCCTTTATTGCTGGGATAAATGGGCCTCACACGAAAAACCTCGTCAATGGGTGGAAAAGTTAATCGACTCAAAGGAAGGCGTCCTCTCTTTCCTCACCGCATGTCTTCACCGGTCTACGTCCCATGGTATGGGGGACTATGTGTCGCAGGAGCACTGGCGGATCAATCTGACGAACATCGAAGATTTCGTTCCCGTGGGAACTTTGGAAAGGAAAGTGGCGGAAATCTCACCCGACGGCCTCAGCGACAAGGAAAAGAGTGCGGTGAAGGCATTCCAAAAGGCAATCAAGCGGCGACGGGATGGAAAACCTGATGACGGTCACTGGGCTGATGACGAGGACGAGGGATGAGGTGCCAGCGTTCGCTTGGACCACTCACGGCCATCCTCAGTGCCCCGTCGCCCTGAACAAATACCTGGTGGACAAGAGCCCCAAATGTGCCGGCCTCCCGGCGCCAGGCGTCCCGGAAATTGGCCATCGCATATCCACTCTCTGGATCGAACCTAACTCGGTACAACGAGGGGGTGTGTGCCCTCAGCATGGATAAGCCACCGTCAGAATGGACGGAGCAGGATCTACTCTCGCTGATTCAGAGTGGCGCAGAGGAACAGACCGACCTCGAATATAAGCGGGGCGACGCACTGACCAGCAACGTGAAGGCGAAGAATGAGATTAGTAAGGACGTTTCGGCGTTGGCTAACGGTGCAGGCGGCGTAATTGTCTACGGCATGGTGGAAGAGCAACATACTCCACGCCAATTGGACGGGGTCGATCCGGCGCAGGTCACAAAGGAGTGGCTTGAGCAGGTCATCAACGGCCGGGTACGTCCTCGGTTAGCTGGAGTCTACATAAATCTAGTTGCGCTCACTGCCTCCGCTCCGGGAAAGGTGGCCTATGTCGTAAGCGTTCCACAGGCACCGACGGCCCATCAAGCGGCGGACAAGAGATACTACAAGCGATTCAACTTTGAATCTGTACCGATGGAAGACTATGAGATCCGCGACATCATGAATCGCATGAAACACCCTCTTATCATCCCTTCCTTCTCGCGAAGATTCATAGATCGCAAGGCAACTGTGTGCGAATATGCACTGAACATCTCACTTGTTAATAAGGGAGCAGTGTCTACCCATGATGTGAAGGCAGTTTTCACCGTTCCAAGAACCGTATCCAAAGTCGTGAAGGGCTTTGATAAGCAGCGCATCATCGAAATACCTTCTCGTCTGTTCGGGAATCAATGGTTCGAGAATCCGTTGACCGCGGTCGGGCGTGTCATTTTTCCAGAAGATGATTGGGAGCTTACCAACGGAAAGGATCGAGACTTCGTCCTAATCGTGGACACAAGCCGCATTGATATGAATGAGACCAGGGAGCCCATTCTACTCTGGAAAACCTATGCCGATGACATGCCACCGCAGTCCGGGCAAGTGATGCTGGGTGAAATACCATCCGTAGGCGGCCAATGAAGATTCTTTAAGGTTCGTATCCATGAAAAGAATTGGTGATGCAAAGAGCTGCAAGGCTCATCCGAAAAGGCCCCGCGGATCTTGCCTACCCCGGACCGGCGACCAGATGGTCCTTCACTCCTTCAAGGAGGTTGTGCAGGATTACATCGCTAGGTACAGAGACAGGGCTAACAATGAGCTTGCCTCCTTCCAGATGTTGAACTCTCTCGATGAAGCCGTAGAAAGGGCTGCCAGGGCGGAGGTAGACGGTGGGAGAAAGCATGACCACCAGTGGCGGATCCCGGAGGCGGTATTAGCCAGGGCGGGCAAAGAGCTGCTGGCGAAACGCGCTCAGATCAGGAAATGCACCGGCTTTGACAGCTTAATCGAACTGGTGGAAACAACGGCTGGGTCGATCAGGGGATTTGGAGAGCTGGCGATATACGATACCGCGGTCCGCATTGGAGCTCGGCTCGGGATGGAACCCGAATTTGTCTACCTGCATCGTGGGACGCGGAAGGGCGCCAAAGCTCTCGGTCTTGCCTCAGGAGGCAAGTACCTGAAGGTGGGCGAACTGCCAGCAGAATTCACCAAGCTAAGGCCTCACGAAATCGAGGATTGCCTTTGTATCTATGCCAAGGAGCTTGCTCGTCTGAAAAGAGCTTCTGTGAATGTAAGAGCGAACTGAAAGGTTCCCATCGGCGTATACTGCGCTACTATTTCGCATACGGCTCGAATCTTGATACAGGACGCTTGGAGCACCGCGTCGGGAGGAAGAACGTCGAGTGTAGGCTTGCTCGGCTCGATGGATACCGGCTTTCTTTTGACAAGCCTGCCGATGATGGCTCTGGCTACGCGATGGTGGTTCCCGATGAAGGTCACGCTGTCCATGGAGTTTTGTACGCATTGCAAGATCATGAATTAGACAAGCTCGACAAACATGAGGGCGTTCACAAGAAACAGTACGTACGACGAACGATCACGGTCAAAACCCATGACGTGGAGCCGATCTCGGCTGAGTGCTATTTCGCGGTCAGCCCATCTTCTAGACTGCGTCCCGGCCGAGTCTACCTCGATCTGATAATCAAAGGCGCAAAGGAGCACAACCTGCCGCACGGATACATCGAATGGTTACAAACTGTCGCTGTGTTCGACGAGTGAGGCGACTGGTAGAAGATCGTTCAGTGCCATCTCGTTGACGCTACCCCGCCGTTCGGCGCCTGTATATAATCGCCCATGCCCAATGGACCTGACGTTGTCCCTCAGCCACCGCTGGATGAAACACCATCGCCATCCCCTTTAACGACTCCGTGGTCCTCATCGCGGCGGAGGCTGCTCCATTGGTTGAAGAAAAAGGCACCTTCCCTGGCAGAGCTCTATGAGACCGCTGTGATTCTTCTTGAGCAACAACCACTCCCTGGCCGGAGCCGAATCATTGCGCATTGCGTTCGAGAGATCGCGAATACCTTACCCGGAATTCTCGCAGGTGTGGAGCGCACACGTTTGGAATACGACAAGCGATTGGATGAGATTGCGCTGGCCTGGGACCGAATGATCCGGCCTCTGATCCGTCCACCTCGGACCGTTGGCTCTACATCCATTCCGGATCCCCAAGATGCTTTGACCGAGGATTTCTTGGGTCAGATAGAAGAGCTGATCAAGGAGCACAAGGCAACACGTGCCAAACCCGATACGATTGCCGAGAAACTGTTTCAGGCAGACCGCCCAGAAAATCGCCATCTTGGTGATGCATTGCGTCCGGTTTTGAGACGTTGGATCAAACTAAAGGAATGGTTTGTCGGTCACGCACATGATAACGGCAAGACAGATTCGGAATATGACTGGGACGACATCAAGCGACGATTTATTCTTTTTGAAAGGACAGTGCTCACGCTTGGACAAGGCTTCTTCGTAACGATCGCTGACATTGACGACTTGATTCGAAATTCGACTCCAGCCGACGTCCATCTCGTCGTAACCCAGCTTGGACATATTGAACATTACAGGTACTTTTTCGAGAATCTCAAGGATCCGGCATGGATCCCTGCCCTACGAACCGAAGGAATCTTTAGGACCCCTCCACCTATTGAAGCTAGCGGCATCCCACGTTGGGCGGCTTCAGAATACCTCGTGCGTGTTGCCGACAGAGCCGATCCCACCGCGGTCCTGAATGGCTTGACCGACATTGTAGATGCTCTTGCTCAACGGACCTTGGCGAATCCATTTGTTATCCGCGATTTGGTAGATGTACTTCTTAAACTGCCGGCGCAACATTCCGTTCGCTTTATCCCAAGATTGAGCAAATGGGTTCATCACGATAGCGGGATCTTGTTCTGGCGACGACTTGGCAAACTGACAACCCATCTGGCAGACGGCGGACTGTCACAGGAAGCCCTGACACTGCTTACAGCGCTGCTCGCTATTGAACATGTACAGGCTGATGGTGACTCGGACATCTTGTATAGGCCGGTTAAGCCGCGGATAAGCATGTATGAATATCGTCAGGTCGTGGAGGACCATCTTCAACCCGTACTTGACAGGACCGGCCGCGAGTGCTTTGACATCTTATGCAACATCCTTCAGAAGGCGGCAAAACTCTCTCGCCGCTCATCCTCGTCGGATGAATGGGACGACAACTCCATCGTGTGGCAGCCGGATCTAGCTCTTCAGGACGAAGACGATCGCGATGACGTTAGGAGCGTATTGGCCGTCACGACTCGGGACGCTGCCCAATCTTTGCTGAGCGATGGACGTATCGAGCTCGGTCCCTTGGTCGAAGCGCTTGAAACACGCTGCTGGCTGATCTTCAGACGGCTTGCTCTATACTTTCTCGCATCTGCCACCTTAGCGCCAAGAGACATGGTGGCGTCGAGGCTCACACATGAACCATCGTTCAGAGGCAGAAACTTGCGAAAGGAATACGATGCGCTACTTCAAGTCGGTTTTGCGCGCCTGACTCCTGATGAACAGCGGACAATTGTCGCATGGGTTGACGCAGGACCTCAGAACGTCGAGAGATTGATTAGGAACTATGAAGCGAGCACTGGGCGGCGCCCCAGCAGTGAAGAGATCGAGAGGCATCGCCGGAGCTGGCAATGGAATCGGCTAGGGCCATGCCATACCGCCCTGCCACCTCCCTGGCAAGAGCGGTATGCCGCGCTTGTACAGGAATTTGGCGAGTTCGAGCCAGCGCCACCGCCAATGAGAGAAGCGAGGGTGGTCTCGGCGGGAGAGCGTGCTCCAAGATCTGAAGACGAACTGCGGAGACTTACGCCGTCTGAATTGCGAAATTATCTGCTCAGTTGGACACCAGATCGGAACTCTTTTCCGTATCCCACACGGTCAGGTCTGGCAGAAGTGTTGACGTCCGTCGTTGCGACTAATCCAGTTCCTTATGCCGACGCATCAGAGAAATGGAGAGACATAGATCCGACATATGTTCACGGCATCGTTCGTGGGTTCGTGAAGGCGCTTCAGGCAGATCATCAAATTCCATGGGCGCGGGTCTTCTCTCTGTGCTCGTGGATCCTTGATCAACCTCGCACAATTCCAGGACGGAGTGTTGATCGCTGGGAAGCCGATCTGGATTGGGGTGGAACCCGTTGGTGGATCGTTGAGCTCCTTCGTGTCGGCTTTCAGCATGAAACCTTGGGGATTCCGATTGAACTTCGTGAAGCGGCCTGGTGCCTCCTGGAAACATTGACGATGGATCCGGATCCAGAGCCGGAGGACGACGAAGAAGATTCCGAACGGCCGAGTCAGTCGATGCATCGCGCAATCAATTCAGTTCGTGGTCGGGCCATCGAGGGTCTCATCTTCTACCCGGGATGGATAAAACGGCAGAATGAAGATGCCGGGCCCCCAACACTTCCCGCAGAAGCACGTGCTGTACTCGACAGGCATTTAGATCCGGCTAGGGATCCTTCACTGGCGATTCGGTCCCTGTACGGCCGTTGGTTTCCATGGATCCTTGTGTTTGATCGAGACTGGGCAACTGCCGCTGTCCCGCGGATATTTCCGGCCACCAACCAACGGTACTGGCTGGTCGCATGGGATGGATTGATTTGTTTCAACGACGGCTATGAAGAGGTATTTGAACCACTCGAGCCGGTATACGCGCAGGCCGTTGCGCAGCTTGGGAGTCCGACGGCATCGGCGGATGACACTCGCCATTTGCGCGATGAAAGATTAGCCGGCCATCTGATGACGTTCTATTGGAGAGGCCACTACACGCTAGAGGAGGAGGACTCACTTCTTCGCCTGTTTTTCACACGGGCACCCGACAAGATACGGGCGGAGGCGATTGAGTTCATTGGCCGCAGCTTAGATGGCACGGCAGATCCTATCGAACCCGCTGTGCTAGACCGACTGCAGCGTCTCTGGGTTTGGCGATTCGAACAGGCGAGGCGGGATCCGGCAAGCCACCAGGCCGAGCTTCGGGCGTTCGGCTGGTGCTTCGGTTCTAGTAAATTTGGGGCAGGGTGGGCTGTGGAAAACCTTCTGGGTGTCCTGCGATTAACACATAGCATTGATCCGGATTTCCAGGTGCTGGAGCGTCTCCCCGATTATGCAGCCGCGTTTCCAATTGAGGTTCTAGAATGTGTCAGGCTCTTGGTCGAGGGGCAAACGTCGCATATTGAGCTTTCTAGTTGGGGTGGAGATCTTCGAAGAATGTTCTCGCAGACAAGAGAACACCCGTTACCGGAAGTTAGACAGGCCTCAGATGCCGTAATTGAACTTCTTGGGAGATTTGGTCACCTCGGCTATGCGGAGTTACTTTCCGGCAAGTCGGCTTAGGATCTGTGTCAGTTCGACCTCTAACGGCGTATAATGCACATATCCACCCTGCCAGCCCGGAGGTGCCTATGCGTACCTTCCTACTCCTCGTCGCCTTGATGCTCATCGTGATCACCCCGGCGTGGGCTGAGTTCGGCTTCGATGAGAAGTATGAACGCGACTACAACATCTTCAATCCGATCAATCAACTGCGTCCTGACAATCCCCTGAACCCGATCAATTCGGTGGATCCTAAGAACCCCTTCAACCCCATCAACAGTGTCGATCCGGGGAATCCCGCCAATCCGATCAATCGTTACAATCCCAACAATCCCTTTAATCCGATCAACGAGGTCAACCCTAACAATCCGCTGAACCCGATCAATCAGTACAACCCAAACACGCCTTTCAGACCGCTGAACACTTTTCCCGACCGTCAACGCTAGCCTGCCTGCCAGCATCAGGACAGTGGGGGACTGTGGGGGAGGAAGTTATTCTGCCTACAGTTCTTGGTGGTCTGCAAAGCTGTAGTACCGGTCCTCGCCCAGCACAACGTGGTCAAGCACGGTGATGCCCAGCAGCTCGCCCCCATCTTTAAGTCGCCGAGTCAGAGCACGGTCTTCTGGGCTCGGACTCGAATCGCCGCTCGGATGGTTGTGGGCCAGGATGACGGCACTCGCGTTCATGAGGATGAGTGGCTTGAAGACTTCGCGGGGATGGACGATGCTGAGGGTAACCGATCCGATGCTGACGGTGTTGATGCCGATGACGGCATGCTTCGCGTCAAGGCCTATGACCAGGAAATGCTCGCGATCGAGTCCATCGAAGACCGGTACAAGCAGCCGGTACGCGTTGTGGGAATCCATGATCTTGACGGGTGAGGGGTGCGCCAGGCTCTCCTTCACCAGCATCACCCGATAGTGGGGAATCGCATAGACATGTTGGCCTGTCTGGGGCTTGGCAGCGCGAGGTCTTCTCGTCGAGCGAGGAGACAGGTCACGATGTGGACTCTCTGGAGTAGAGGGTGTCATAGTGATCTCTATGGAAGATGTTAAACGGGCTCGACTAGCCTAAGACGATTGTCGATAAGAAGTGCCAGCTCGAAACCAGAGCCTTCATCTATCGCGTGCAGGTTTTGCCATGATGGACCGATTCACGGATTGTGGCTGGATCCCCATGATGGGCTTTGGCTTGCTAAGCATGGTGCTCTTCTGGACCGTCTTGATTTTCGGTGGCCTCTTCGTCGCCCGATGGCTGATGGGACAAGGGTTCGGCCGTCGTGAAGACTCCGCATTGGAAATTCTCAAGAAACGGTATGCCCGCGGGGAGATCAGTAAGCAGGAGTTTGAGGAGCGAAAACGGGACTTACTTATGTAACGAGCGGCTCATCTGGCCCGCTCAAGCTGTTGTCTCTTGTGCGCGATCCTGCCGTTCCCGTGCTCTCTCACTCCTGATGCTATCAGCTAGCGACCATTGGTCTTTCGTCAGGGGGTGCGCATCCCATGAATGACAGAATTAAAAGAGCCCTGAGTCAGATGAAGGATCTGGAGGTGTCGCGCTCTGATCCACGACATTCGAGCCTCTACAACTTCGCCCTCGGAGCGATCTATTCGCTCGCACGAGCGGAGCAGTTAGGATATCCAGGGCAATTGCAGGAACCGGGTAGGGTGTGGCGACGCATGGATGAAGCCAAGGAGATGGCCCTCAGGATGCTGGGGGAAGACCGACCACCGGAACAAGGTGAGTGGCTGGCGGGATTCTATTTTAATGATGCGATATTCCGTCTGGATCTCGCTTTTGAACACATCCTCCGGTACGTCGGCAATCTTGGGCCAAACGCTGCCATTGGAGAAGTCAGGGAGGTACCCACCAGGAGGACTTTTCCTCCCGAGTTGCTTGCTATTTGGTCCGAACGAGGAAGGAATGCTGAAAACATGCTCAAACACCGAAGCTTGGAAGTTCGAGAAGATCCTGGGATCTCTTTCACCGATGCTCTGTCGATAATGGAGAATCTTGTCTGTGCCTTGACTTGGGTTCTACTCATTCCGTCACCTGAGGAGATCGGCTGACCTGGCCTCCGAACTCATCCCGCAGTAAGGAGAGTGCGCTTGTAGATGACCCGGCACAGGCTTCATGGTTCGAGTTCCGTTTCGCTCCCCGACACGTCGTTTATCGTTCAAATGTAAGCCCCCTCACAGATTGGTATGCGCGACCCCTCTAGAATGGCGCCATGGCCCGTCTTGATATTTTCGTTCATGGGGGATGCCTGTCCGAGCTCTCAGCTCGAACCCTGGCGCAGGAGATCCAGAGTGAACTTCCGGATTGGAAGATCGACGTCCGAACAGCGAAACCGGGTGACACGGACCTGTTCGGGGTGCTGGTCTTTCCAGCCTTCTTGTTAGACGGTCGTATCCTTACGACAGGCATTCCGAGGAAAGACTGGCTTGTGGCCAAATTGCGTGCATGGGAGAGGGGGGAGCGATGAGGGCTCAGTCTACTGTTGCTCTGGGCAGGACAGTACGGGCCGCAACCCTGCTGGCAGAAGGCGATCACGCATCGATGACTGATGCCGAACTCACCCGCTTTGCCATCGCTCAGACCGTATTCCTGGATATCACCCGGACATTCGGCATCTCGTTCGTGCCCGATTTGTTTGAAGGCATGCGAAATCGACCGGCATATCTGGAAACGGCCTGGGAACTGTTCAAGGAAGAGATGAATCTCGAACGTCTGGATCGGAGAACCAAGCTGATCATCGCCTTAGCCATCACGACGAACGAGGCCGGAACCTATTTCATCACGGCATTGCCCCATGCGTTCCGTCTGAACGCGCTCGAGCAGGCGACGTACGACAAGATCTTGTCGACGATTCGCTTCTTTAAGGCCTTTGATCGATACCTGTCCGGAATCATGCCGGCCTTTGTCCCCGATACCGTCAGATTCGTGAACAATTGCTTGCGTGAAGAATATCAGAGTTACGAAGCGACGCGAGCAAGCCAGTTCGCGCTCTCACGAAAAGAAAGCCGGGGTGCGGCCTGTGGGATCGGGAGCATGATCATCATGCTCGTCCTGCTGTCGTGCGTTGTGGGCATCTACTGGTTCATCTGATGAGCGATCTGCAGCCAGATCTCTTTCCCCCCACGGTTTCTCGCAATACGTTCCGTCAGCGCATCACGTCTCCGCAATGGCGTTGGACCTTGTTCATTGCCGTCGGCGCGATCCTCATTCTTGCGGCCTGGCTAGGACTCGGGAAAAATCCGACGACCACATTCGACCTGACCCGCCACAACGTGCGGCTCGATCAGATCGTTGATGGAGGTCCCGGCAAGGATGGGATCCCCGCGATTCTTCATCCGCGATTCGTCCCGGCCGCAGAGGCGACGTTTCTGCTCGACGGAGACCGGGTACTAGGCCTCAACCTGGGAGCGGAAGCCAAGACCTACCCGATCAAGATTTTGAACTGGCACGAGATCGTCAACGATACAATTGATGGCCACGCGGTGGTTGTCACCTACTGCCCCCTCTGCGGAACCGGCATCGCGTTCGATGCCACCATCCAAGGACGACGACACACATTCGGTGTGTCCGGACTGCTGTATCAGAGCGACCTCCTCATGTACGACCACCAGACGGAAAGTCTCTGGTCGCAAGTCGGCATGCACGCGGTGGCCGGCCCGCTGACCGGAGAGCGACTGACGCCCATGTTTCTGGAACATACGACTTGGGCGGAATGGCGCGCCGCCCATCCTGCCACGCTCGTTCTGTCTACAGAGACAGGATCATTCCGGAACTACGACCACGATCCGTACCTGGGTTATGCCGACCGTCGCGACCTCATGTTCGATACCACGCATTTCGATCCACGCTACCATCCCAAGGAGCGGGTCGTCGGCGTGGAGATCAACGGCGTCACCAAGGCCTATCCCTTTTCAGAGCTGGAGAAGGCCCGCCCTCTCATCAGCGATCAGATCGGAGGCCGGTCCATCACGATACGGTTCAACCAGGAATCCCGCAGTGCCTCCGTCCTCGATGTCGACGGAACGCCGATCCCTTCGATCATGGGTTTCTGGTTCGCCTGGTATGCCTTCCATCCGGACACTCAGGTGTTCAAGAGTCCAGAGGGCAGATCCCCATGATACCAGTGATCCGATGGCTTTGTGAGAAGCGACTGAGTGCCATCGAATATGAACAGGGCATCCCGCTCGCCTATCTACGTCATGTACTTCGTGTGTCGCCTCCGCACTTCCTGAAGTTCACGAAGATGATGCCGCTCGCACGATTTCGACGCGCCCTTCCTGCTGAGGCCTATCACCTGGCTCGGATCGTAACAGCTTTACATGAAGACTGCGGAACGTGCCTTCCGATGGAGGTTCGCTTCGCGAAACAAGCCGGGGTCAGCGTGGCCATTCTTGATTCGATCCTCGATGAAAACCCCTGTTCGCTCTCCCCGGACCTGGCGGTAGTGTATTTCTTTGCCGAAGCCGTGGCGACGGCCAGCGGCGAGGAGGATACCTGGCGTGAGGCCATTTTCCGTCGATATGGTGACATCGGCGTTATCGAGCTCTCTCTGGCGATCGCCGTCTCACGCATGTTTCCCACTGTCCTGCATGCCATGGGCTATGCCGCGCCTTGTGTCCCGAGGAATACTCAGGTCGGCGCGCGGGATCGCTGACCGGCAAGGGTAGGAGAAGCTCAAGAATATCCGTCAGTTCATCCGATCTTCCTACAACCCAAGATCCCACTTTCTCGGTTTCCCACAAACATATTCTCAGTCGCTTGTAAGGCATGTCACAGACGCGTCTTCAAGCCTGCCGTACCATGCAATCATCCAGTGATGGATAGAAAGGGTGCAATGCGGGATCATGCGAACGGGGAACAGGCGGGGATGCCGGAGTCACGCTGCGGTAGGACGCGGGACTCCGAAAAGGCTGATAGGTCAACGTCGGCATCACACCGGCGCACTCTTCTCAGCATCGGTGCTCACCATTGTGATGCTCTGGGCCAGTGGCAGTGTCGCGTCTGCGCAATCGTCATTCGAGGTCCGCGATGTCATGCCCCGGGGGACTATGGAACTCGGAGGGGCGGTGGGATACGCCCAGGGCACGACGGCGATCGGGAACGGCTCCTCCTCCAACCGGAGCGCGGTCTTCGTGCTGCCGCGCGTCGGGATGGTGCTCACCGATCCGCTGGGAAAAAGCTGGTGGGAAGGCAATGTCGAACTCCTGGTGGAACCGCTATTCGGGAGATTTATCAAGCCATTCGCTGCCGAAGCTGTAGGAGGATCGTTCGTCCTGAAATACAATTTTCTCTCCTTCGGCCGATGGGTCCCCTTCTGGGACGCCGGCGCCGGCATGATCTGGACCAATCTGGCGCCGCGGATTCCAGAACAAAGCACACAGTTCGAATTCGTCTTGGAGACCGGCCCCGGGGTGCAGTATTTCGTGACGGACCGGATCACCTGGACGATGGGCGTGCGACTCCATCATATTTCCAATTCGAATCTTGGCGATAGAAATACTGGAATCAACGGAGTCCTGCCGTATGTCGGCGTGTCATTCTTTACACCTCGGTTATTTTGACCGGACGGGAGATATGGCGGTGACCACAAAAACACGTTGGCTGAAGGTCGGCGCGCTTCTCGTCGTACTAGTGGCGGGCTATGGAGCTGTATCTTGGCTGGATGTAGGGGAGTGGCTCAAGCCGGACAGGATCGCCGATCAACTCCGTGCGGCTGGTCCCTTCGGGCCGATCTTGTTCATGGCACTCATGGCGGTGGCTGTGGTCATCAGTCCCATTCCCAGTCTGCCCTTGGATCTGGCAGCGGGCGCAACTTTCGGCGTGACCTTGGGGACTGCCTATGCTGTCGCCGGCGCGGAACTTGGTGCCATTCTCAGTTTTCTTATCGGCAGAGCCCTGGGACGGGAAGTCGTGACTCGGATCTTCCGGATGGAGATCAGCTTTTGCGAGCGATGTTCGGACCGGCATTTGGCCATCTTCGTGTTCCTCGCGCGGTTGTTCCCGGTCTTCTCATTCGATCTGGTGAGTTACGGAGCGGGCCTCACGAACATGTCGCTTCGCGTGTTCGCCGCCGCGACTCTGTTGGGGATGATTGTTCCTACGCTCGCACTGACCTATGCAGGCAGCCAAGTCGTCTCGGGGGAGTGGTTCTTGATCGTGCTGGGATTGATTATGGTAGCCCTGCTCCTCCTCGTCCCGAAGTTGGTGGTTCGCTACCCCACCGCACGCTGGGTCCGTCTACTGCGGGGCGACATGCCGGTCCCCGCTCCTCGCTCCACCCCCAATGCGATCGTCGATTCTCGATGCGCTTCATGCGGCGGCCCACTGCCATGAGATCGGCAGATTCCATGTAGCCGAGGTGACACCACGAAGGCTAGGTGAAATACCACGCGTCTGTTGGCACGCGCGATAGACGCGCTATCCGATCTCTCTGACGAACAAACTGTAACCCACCTCACAGGAATTCTCGGACGATCATGCAGTAATGGACCAGGCGGGGAGCGTAGAGCCGGACTCGGCCGGTGGTTGTGACTATGAGCTCGATGAAACGTCCTTCTCCGATATTGCTGACTGCCTTATTGGTGGGAGTGCTCTTTGCGCCGATGGGACTTGCGCGTCCCCATCTGGCGGCACATACGGGCGATCAATCTCATCATCATGCCGGCACACACTCAAGTCTGTTGTGCGCCTGGCTCTGTGCAGCCGGCTACGTTGTTGATGCCATTCCACAGCGCGACAGAGTTCAATTCATGATCCGAGAACTGGTCGACTCGGCTCGGCTGGCTTCGAGCCACGCGCGGGCTCTCGCTCGGCAGTTCTCTCGCGGTCCACCCACCTCAACATGCCCCCCACGAAGATCATACCCGTCACTAATCGACCCGGACGATGACCACTGGACCATGTCATTCTGTGGTCCCGTGGTTGTGCGTTTCGGCCGGAGGTGAGACGGGACATCCAGCGAACAACGTGTCTTGAGGCGGTTTTTCGGCCTATCGAAAGACCTGCGCCCTTGTGGCTTAGGAGGAATCTCATGCGACTTCATCATCGAATGTCCTTGATCTTGCTCATGATCACCTGGGTTCTCTGCACCCAAGCGGCGGCTCTAGCCTCTTGCGGCGCCGTGAGTTGCTTCGTCGTCATCGGTGCGCAACAGCAGGTTCCACAGCAGGGGGTCCTGACTGTCAATGGAATCTACAATTACACGCCGATGCGGTTGCTGGGCGGCACGACCGGGATCATTCCGGCGGCTGACCAGGCTCGGCAACGGTTGATTCTCGATCATCATCAGGAGGTGCGGACGATCACCCAGACCTATACGCTCGATCTGAACTACGGAGTCACCGATCGGTTTGCGATGCAGGTGACGATTCCCTACCTGAAACGCACGCACATCCATCTCGACGAGATCGGCGAATCCCCCACCGAGTTTGGGGAGCGGGTCAACTTTGCGGACAACGGCATCGGCGATGTGCGGGTTACGGCCAAGTACAACCTGTTGCCGACGCTCCGGCACATGGTCGTGATGGGGTTGGGCCTTGAGCTTCCCACGGGAGATACCAGGGCGCGGGACAGTTCAGGACAAGTGTTGGAGTCGTCGGGACAGCTCGGTCGCGGGAACGTCGGCCTCATCGGATCCATCTATCAGACGTACGAGCTGATTCCTCACCGTTTGAACCAATTCGCCTTTGCCAGCTACCGCCATACGTTTCGCAATCGTGACGGGTATCAATTTGGAGATGAGTACCAATTGAACGTGGGATTGAATCTCATTACGACCCCTTGGCTTGTGCTGATCAGTCAGTTCAACTACCGGTATCTGACTCATGACAATGTTACGGCAAACTTGGAGCAATCGGCGCCTCCTTTCGCCGGAGATGAACCGGTCCTGCTCGATCCCCGAGTTCTGGATCGGCGCGTCCCCAATACGGGATCGACATACCTTGCCTATACTCCAGGTTTTCAGCTTGCTCTCGGCGAGTTGATCAAGTCACGGCTCACGGAGGCGACCTCAGTCTACTTCATGACCCAGATCCCTCTCGCTCGGGATGCGAACAATAACCTCGCGCAAGGAACCAGTTTTATATTCGGCCTCACCCGCTCGTTTCAGCTTGTGAAACCGCAGACATAACTGCGGGGCATAAAGCGACGAGCTCATTAGCGATGGGAGCTGATCACCGGTTCCCATCGCCAAGGCAGGACGCCGGCCGAGCGTGGCAGTGAAGGGAAGTGGCTATGACACCAGGCGTGAGAGCTCGTCCGGCTTCAGGATAGTGATGCTCCGGCCTTCCATCTGGATGAGGCACTGATCCCTGAACAGGCCCATGGTGGCGCTCACGGTTTCGCGGCTGCAGCCGATCAAGTTGGCCATTTCCTGGTGGGTCAACTTCACTTTGAGTCGAACCCCCTGCTTATCTGCGACCCCATCCGATTTGCTCAACTCCGAGAGCAGATGGGCCAGACGGGCTGGCACATCACGAAAGACCAGATCTTCGATACGGCTCTGGATTTTCTTGAGCCGCAACCCGATGAGTTTGGTCAACTTGACCGTCACGTTCGGATGCATGGCCAGGTACTGATCGAAATCCTTCCGGGGAATCACACAAATCAGCGCGTCATCAAGGGCCTCGGCCGATGTCGAGCGGGGAGCGTCTTCCAGAACCTCAAGTTCTCCGAACACTTCTCCCGGCTCTAAAATATCGAAGGTGACTTCTTTCCCGCTGGGCGCCGTGTTGGCGATTTTGACGCGGCCCTTCTTGAGGAGATAGACGTTGCTGCTCGGATCGCCTGGAAGGTACAAGGGCTGCCGTTTCTTGACCTCTTCCATTCGGGTAATTTTCTCCATCTCCTGCATTTCAGACGGAGAGATCCCGTCAAACAAGCGAATGTGCTTGAGGAACCAGAGCTTGTTGGTGGCGGCAGACTGTACGCGTTCCATCAGGTCAGCTCACGGTTAACGTGCTACAGACTAATCGCCCGCCTCGAACATTGCAATGGGTACTGCCTGGTCTGCCTCTGGACGCAGGCAGTGCGTGTGCTTCGCGCAGATGAAATGCGTGCACGTCATCATGACATCCGGCAGCTCTCTCTAGCAAGAAATCGTTTACAGCTTGCACACGCATCGCCACCCGATGCAAATGTGCCTTATTGCTCTTTCCTAGGTCGGCTGCTGTCATCCGGTGGATGATGTGAAGAGCATCATCAACAATTACTCAGGCCATTGCACCCGCCACGGTTTGGAGCGTTCACAACCGCACGATACCGAACACCGACGACTCGGATGCGTCCTTGGGGTTTCCTCACACGTGTGACGCGTTTTGCCTTCCGAAGACACCAGCGCAATTTGTACTGTTACCCGATATGCATAAGGAAAATCTGTGAGGTAGCTTACAAATTGTGGCTTTCCCAGGACAATATGGTCACAGAGCCTCTTCCCATGACCGCTCCCCATGGTTGCCGGAATGCGAGATAGTCGCGATGCATTGATCCCATCTCGCTTGACTGCCATGGCGGACATTCGCCGACATTTGCCTGTCTCACTCACGCCGTCCTTCACAGGCCGAGATCGGACAGGGAAGGGTGGCCCTCGGGGCGAGGGCCAAGCCGCCAGTGGTATTGGCGTTCCTCCTCTCTAATGGGAAGATCGTTGATGCTTGCGAGGCGCCGGTGCATGAGGCCATTTCCGTCGAACTCCCAGTTCTCGTTCCCGTAGGACCGGAACCAGTTTCCGGAATCGTCGTGCCACTCATAGGCAAAACGCACGGCGATGCGCGTCTCATGGAACGCCCACAGTTCCTTAATCAGCCTGTAGTCCAGCTCCTTGGCCCATTTGCGTCGCAGAAATGCCACGATCGCCTCACGGCCGGACAGGAACTCGTCGCGATTCCGCCACAGGCTGTCAACGCTGTAGGCCAGTGCGACCAAATCGGGATTACGGCTATTCCAGGCGTCCTCTGCCATGCGCACTTTCCGGATTGCGGTCTCCTCGGTAAAGGGTGGAACAGGGGGGCGCCTATTCGGGATCGTTGACATGACGTGCTCCTACAGCGTGCAAGTCGACTCGTCATGACGGCCGGCGACGGCGTCACCTGGAACTGTGGCCAGTAGTTGGTAATGGCCCAGGCCCAGTTCCTTGCCGTAGGCTTTCCCTACCAGCACGTCCTGCACATGCTGGTGATCCCTGGCGCGAAAGTAGGACCGGCTCTCTTTCAGCCCGTCGAATTCATGTCCCTCCAGCGCCTTGATGACCGCCTGCGTCTCGGTCGTGCCGGCCCGTTGAACCGCCTCCAGAATCTGTGTCATCGCAGTGTAGCCATGGTAGCAGCGTGAGGTGGGGGTATGGTTGTACTTGTCGATCACGCCTTGAATGAACCGCCGTGAGCTCTCGCTGTTGATCTTGGGGTCCCAGATCAACCCCCAGATCCCCGCATTGTTGGCATAGCCGAGCGGACGGCCGATTTGTTCGCCGCCGATCATGCCACCCACGCCGATCTGCTCCTTGGCCAACCCTGCCGCTGTATAGGCCTTCAGCGCATGAACGAGATCCCAGCCGTAGAGATTCAGGATGACGGCGCCGGGTTTCGCAGTTTTGGCTTGAGCCAGCGCAATTGTGAAGTCGGTGGTCCCGAAGGGCGTGCTGATCGAGCCGAGCACTTCGCCACCCTCGGCCTGGAGCGCGGCCGCCATGGCCTGTTCTGCCGCCCGGCCGTCCATTGTCTCGGTCGTGATCATGAACCAGCGATTCCCGTAGGTCTTTACGAGATGGGGCGTAACGGCCCTGGACAACATTCGGGCGCTTGGCATGAACACGAACGTATGCGAGTTGCACCCCGAACCCGTCAACTCCGGCACATGTGCCCCGGTCACCATGAAGAGCCGGTTCTCCTGCTTGGCCACCTGTGCGACGGCCAGCGCCACGTCGCCGTTGAAGGTGCCCATGAGGAAATGTACACGGTCGTCCTTGATCAGCTTGCGGGCCGCCCGGACGGCAGTGTCTACGTTGGACGCATCATCGGCTTCGATGATGGCGACTGGACGTCCCAGTACCCCGCCGGCCTTGTTGAAGCGATCCACCGCCACGGTCGCGCCGTGCACGTCGTGGATCGAGGAGGTTTTGTACGGGCTTGAGAGCGGATCAATGATCCCGACCTTGATTGGTTCCGAGGCGTAGGCAACACGTCCGGACCGGGGAAGTCGGATCGAGTCGGCCAGATCTCCCAGCGCGAGCGCGCCGCCCGTTGCGACAGCCAACTGAAGAAAGCGTCGACGCGATACGTTTTGCATGGGACGTCCCTCCTGTATGGTCAACTCAACATGAGTCCAATTATCGTCTAGTCCTGAGCCGATCGGAGCTGCGCTTCCAACTCGGCGATGCGGGATTTCAACGGCCCCACCAACTCCTCAACCTCATCGATGGAATAGCGTGGGGTGATGTATTTGGGGCAATTCCAGTCGTAGGAGACGACCTCGATGATGACGATCCGCTCCGCCTTTGGCTGGCTGTCTCCCTGCGTGAGCCGCACTGCTAGCGCCGAATGGTCTCGAACGTCTTCCACCCGCGCGTGACCGAGAATCTTCAACCGCTCTCGGTTCTTGTAGTCCATGAGAAACAATGCCACCTGGTCGTTCGCGAACAGGTTCCCTGTGCTCAGAAGTTGCCGGTTCCCACGGTAATCGGCGAACGCGAGCGTGGCGGGATCGAGGACCTTCAGAAAGCCTTTCGGCCCGCCCCTGTGCTGGACATAGGGCCAACCAGTCTCACTGACCGATCCCAGATAAAAACTGTCGCGGTCTGCAATGAATTGAGCCTCCGCATCGCTTAACGGATCACGCTCATGAACATCCGTGATCGTCGCCGCATGCCCGTAGTATTGCTGTTGCGCACGGCGCACTGATTCAGTCATCGTCATATGGAGATATTTCCGCGCCATCGCCTTGCCCTCCGCCAGTCGGATGATGGAAAACGGTTTCAGACCGTCTTCCATCACCCCTGTTCGACTGGTCAAAACACCACCACGTTCCATCCGTCGGCCAGGTACCGTCTGAGGCTCAAGAGACCGGCAGTTCCCGGTATGGCGTTGTCGTTCACGCTCGCCACTCCACACAACTTCACGCTCTCCGTCGCCCCGAACACCTCGGCACAGGCGCACGACGCGCCCTGAACCACATCGCGTACGGACTGATAGAGCGCATGAGCCGGGTGGGTCAGCTTGGTCAGCTCCGTCGGCCACCTGGTGCCTGGCCCGTTGAACACCACGGCGACCTCGTCGCCTTTCTGCTTGGATTCAGCAGCCAGGGCGAGCGCATTGAATACCCGCCCAAGCGCCTCTTCGGCGCCGCTCTTGGGGTCAGAGAGTATGACGATTGCCGTTTTCATAGTTCCTCCTTCGCATCCGTGAGTGGTGGTATGGATCTTTAACGATGCTGTGCATTGTGTTCATGCGGAGCCGTTCGGCCACGTTCATGCCGCAACTGTCCCAGCGCTCTCCTTCACTCCGTGGTAGGCTCCATCGCCCCCGGCATCCACTCCGCCATCCACCGGCAGGATCACTCCGGTGACCCAGCTTGCCTTGACCAGGTACAGGACGGCATCTGCAATGTCCTTGGGCGTCCCATAACGACCGAGTGGTTGCATCCCATGGAGTGCTTCGAGTTGCTCGTCGGTGAGATCACCGTAGAGTGGCGTGGGAACCACTCCGGGCGCGACCGCGTTGATGCGAATGTTTTCCCTCGCCAGTTCAACGGACAAGTTCTTGGTCAGCGCCATGATTCCCCCTTTGGCCGCGATCGGCGCGCTGGAAGGAATCCCGTTCACACCGTTCGACGCGAGAATCGTCCCGATGTTGACGATTGACCCGCCGCGGCCCTGCCCACGCATCTGCCGAACCGCCGCTTGCGACAGAACAAAGGTTCCCCGCAGGTAGCCGAGAAACCCGTCAAGCTCTTCGACGGCGTATTCGGTGAATGGCTTCGTACAGAAGATGCCGGCGTTGTTCACGAGCACGGAGAGCTGGCCAAAGCGATTGACCGCCTCCTCCACAACCCGGGTGGACGTCTCGGGCCGGGTGATGTCACCGGCGACGATCGCAAGCCGATCAGGTTGACCGAGCTGGACTGCGGCACGGACAAGCTTCTCTTCATTGCGCCCGTTGAGCACGATATTCATCCCTTCGCGGAGAAAGGATTCCGCCACGGCCAGGCCTATGCCGCTTCCCGCACCTGTCACGATTGCCGTAGTTTCGTACGTCTGCATGTTCTCCTCCCCTATCGGTTCGAATGGACAGAACTCTCAAAACGATCACCTGCGCCATCAGTCTTTTCTCAGTCACCACGGTCGGATGCCCCATCCGGAGGTCCGAGTGGATTACTTGAGACTCGTGAGGGTCTTGACCGTTTGGGCCGTGCTCCACACGTCGCTGGCCATCAAGCGAAAGTTCACGAAGGCCGCTTCATACCCGTCGAATCCAGGCAGCTTGGCTGCGGCCGTGGCATCGGTCACGACCACGACTTCAAACCCTTGCTCGAGCAGTTCGCGTAGATGTGACTCGGTGCAGAGATTGGCGGACATGCCGGCCAGGATGACCTGGCTGATGTCAGCTTTGCGCAACTGCAAGATGAGATCGTTTGACTCGGGCCCGAACACCTTGTGCGGGCTCGTGATCACCGTCCGGCCGTCCTCGATATAGGGCTTGTAGCGGTCGAGCCAGTCCGCGCCCGAGCCGGCAAAACCCTCCTGCGTCAAGGCGCCTTTGCGATCGAACATGCCGATGTTGTGCATGAGCACTTCGAGCGCGCCGCCGAATTTCCACTGATGGTCGTGCGCATAGTAGTAGTGCGGGCTGACAAAGACCGGCACACCGGCGGATTTGGCGACCTTGAAGAGGCTTTCGATGTTCTCGACCGTGTGGTTCTCCTGCACACTCTGTCCGACGACGCCCCAGGCCACTCCCTTGGGGTTGAGGAAATCGTTCTGCGGGTCGGTGACGACGACGGCCACCCGCCCCCTTTTCGGCGTCAGGCCCGGACGAGGAACCGGCGCATCCTCTCGCGGTCCGGCATAATGCGACACCGTGGGTTTTGCATTCTGTGCGAACGGCGACGAGGTCAGGGTCAAGCCGACGATGACGGCGGCCACCGCGGCGATGCTCGAGCGAGTAAGAATAGTCATGACAGCATCCTTTCGTCTGCGTTGATGAGTTGGAATCCCTTGAATAGCACTGGCCTTTGCTTCTAGCCGCAGGCGCAAGACGATGCGGCATGCCCCTGCGTGAGCGGAACCTCCGGAAAATCGATGACCGTGCCGGCGATATGGTTGAGGTAATTGCTGAAGATGTTCAGCGCGACATGGGCGACGGTTTCGACAATGTCACCGTCAGTCAGCCCGGCCGCGCGCGCCTGATCCAGGCCCGTCGCGCCGAGTTCCCCGCGCTGGACGACGATGCTCTGTGCGAGTTTGAGAATGGCATCGGTCCGCTTATCGGTGGCATCGGCCTGCCGGGCATCCGCAATATCCTGCGTGCTCAATCCGAGCCTGCCGCCGACAAATGCATGCGCGCTGAGGCAGTAGGCGCATTGATTGGTCTCGGCCACGGTGAGCGCAATCTGCTCGCGCAGCTTCGGGGGGAATGCTCCGGCTGCGAGAGCTCCGTTGAGGCTCAGGAAGCCGTTGAGCGCGGCTGGAGAGTTACCCAACACCCGGAACAGGTTCGGGACGGCACCAAGCTTGGCTTGCACGGCATCGAAGAGCTGCTTGGCTGGGCCGTTCGTGGTTGCGGGATCAAGGTGTGCGATGCGATTCATACATTCCTCCTTTGTGAGTGGATCTGATTCGTTGCACCAGCGTTCGATAGCCCTCGTGTGAGCAGAAGACGTGCCTGATCGGCACTGATTAATAAGGTATTGAAAAAACATGACTTAAATGGATTTTGCTCGACTGACAGCCGCTACGACTAATCGTAATATACGAATAGTCGTTGCATGTTGGCATGAGATCTCGTAGCCTGTAAAAAATCTATGGACCCCAACAAACTCCCTCATGTGATGGTTTCCACCGCTCAACAACGTGGGCTTGATGCGGTGCTGCGCACGATTACCGACGGCATCGCGCAATGCCCGAATACGGTATTGACGCGGATTTGGCTCACGACGCCAAATGAACTCTGTACGGTCTGCCGTGAGCGGAAGGATGTCTCCGACAACAGTCGGTGGTTGCACCTCGTCGCCAGCGCGGGAGTGTCGCGCGATCCGCAGGCCGACTACGGCCGCTTGGACGGCTCGTTTCATCGGTTTCCCCTTGGCGAGCGCAAGATCGGGCGCGTGGCCACGAGCGGTGAGCCGCTCCGGCTGGCCGGGCTTCGCGGTGACGAGGAGTGGATCGCGGACCCTGACTGGTTCGCGCGTGAGGGAGTCCGGACCTTCGCGGCGCAACCCTTGATCTTCCGGGAGGAGGTCCTCGGAGTGCTGGCGCTCTTCGACCGCGGCTTGCTCAACGAGCAAGCCTTCGAGTGGCTCCGCATGTTCGCCGACTACGCAGCGGTAAGCATTGCAAACGCCAAGGCGTTCGATGAGATCGCCCTGCTGCGTGCCCGGCTGGAAGAGGAGAACCTCTACCTGCGTGAAGAGGTCACCGCCGCGTTGGGGATGGAGGAATTCGTCGGAGAGAGCCAGTCGCTCCAGCACGTCCTCCGTCAAGTGCAGTTGGTCGCGCCCACCGACGCGGCAGTGCTCGTCACGGGAGAGAGTGGGACGGGGAAAGAACTGGTCGCGCGCGCGATTCATGACCGGAGCCGGCGGCGAGACCGGGCCCTGATCAAGGTGAACTGCAGCGCCGTGCCGGACCAATTGTTTGAAAGCGAATTCTTCGGACATGTAAAGGGATCCTTCACCGGAGCCCTCGCCGATCGGCCCGGTCGCTTCGAACTGGCCGACGGCGGCACGCTCTTTCTCGACGAGATCGGGGAGGTGCCCGTGGCGATGCAGGCGAAGCTGTTACGGGTCCTGCAAGAGGGCGAGTTCGAGCGTGTCGGCGACACGCGGACGCGGAGGGTGGACGTGCGGATCGTCGCGGCGACGAATCGCGACTTGAAGCGGGAGGTCGAAGCCGGCCGTTTTCGAGAGGATCTGTTTTACCGTCTCAGCGTGTTTCCCATCCACATCCCACCGCTCCGTGAACGCCGGGAAGACATTCCGCAGCTCGCGCTGCATTTCATCGCGCAGAGCGCGAAACGGCTCAATCGCCGTGCCCCCCGAGTCACACAAGCGGTGTTGAACCAGCTTGCCGCGCATGACTGGCCCGGAAACGTGCGGGAGCTCCAGAATGTCGTCGAGCGCGCGGTGATCCTTTCACAAGGAGGGCCGCTGCGTGTCCATCTTCACCCGTCGCAACCGCGCGAGACGCGGGCACTGTCTCGCGACATGCCGTCGCGAGCACAACTTCTGACGCGAGAAGAGCTCAAACGCCAGGAGCGGGAGAGCATCATTCAGGCGCTGCGGACGAGCGAGGGCCGGATCTTCGGCGCACAGGGCGCCGCCGCGCTGCTGGGCATGAAACCGACCACACTGGCCTCGCGGATCAAGGCGCTGGGGATCCAAAGGGCCAAGCTGCGGGATGCCGATCTGCCCGGTTGACAGGTTTCTTCGCCTGGGAGTAGCGTTTCAGCTTATGGACCGGCTCATCGATCGACGCCAGCGGCTGCTGTTCTGGACCGTCGGCCTGGCCTATGTGTCGCTGACGGTGTGGATGCACGTCTGGGCGTTGGAGGCCGGCCTTCCGCTTCCGGGCGAGCCCAAGACCCCGCACCATCAAGTCTGCACCTGGATCGGAACAAGCGGCGAAGCCGGTTCTGTCGTCTACCTTGACATCATTCGCCCGATTCCAATCGTCTTCTACAATCCGGTGAGCCTGTCACAGACTCCTGTCCTGCCGGTTTTTTCAGAAACGGTACGCGCTCGCGCTCCTCCGATACTGTCCTAACCTTCCACAGTAGCCATTTCATAATTGCACTGTACCCTGGGGGACGGCTCCGGTCCAAGGCGGCTGAGTTCTCGCCGCGCCTTCTCCTGTGCTGAGAGAGGCGGCGCCTATGCACCATGCAGACCTGCGTCGGGCAGTCTCCGCATCTCTGAAAGGAACTAGACCATGTCTTCAACTATCATGAAGCGATGGGGGCTCGTGCTGTCAAGCGCAGTTATCCTCATTGCCGTCGTCGGAGCAATCTGGTTTCAGGTCCGTTACCACACGGCACCAGTACAAACTGTCGGTCTCACGACATTCAGTGACGCAGCGTACCAGGAGGATCCGGAGACACGAAGCGCGGTCTTCGCGAACTATCCTCACCGAAGCCTCATCATCGAACAGACCCGCGATACTCACTTTCACTTCCGCATCGAGCCGGCCTCGGAGCAGGCCACCGCCATCGAACTGATCGGTGTAGACCTTGCGCACCTCGTTGCCGCCGTTCCGCCCTGGGTCAAAACCGATCCAGATCTGACGAAAATCGGCCTGATCGATCGCGAATGGAACCGACAGCAGGTCCGGTTTGACCGATCTTCATCCCAGGTCCATGTCCGCGAGGGAGGAGACGGGTTCGAGCAGCGGGCGTTGAGCCGCATCGATCTCGCCCGCAATTGTTTGAATGCCGGTCTGTGGGAGCTGTTGCTGTTCACCAATGAGAATGGGGAAGACCGCGTCTATGAGCATCTCTGGTTTACGTTCCCGCTCGGGCTGTACAAGGGCTTATTCGAACGGGTCAATGGCCTCTCATATTGGTCCTACTGGTGGTCCCTCGAACATTGGGTCGATCCGTCAGGGACGCCGATCCGGTTAGATCGGGTGCGGACGGTCGAGCGGGAATGGTCGATTCAGCCGACAGTTCGCTGGGATGAGCCGGTCGCCGTACGAGGCGAGCAAGTCCATAAGCGCAAGAACATTCTGACACCAGTCGCCTCGACCTATCGAGACTGGTACCGTGGGCCGGTGCAGTTCTCGAGCTTCATTCCGCCGGGTCGATACTCCCGGGCTCACGCTCGTGACACTCAATTGCACTATCTCGCAGAGCTGGCTGGGGCCACCGTGCGGCAGGTGAAACTCAACGGAGGATCTCAGTCGCTGTTCGAGATCGAGCTCGAGTTTCGCAGTCATCTGACCGGCGAAGCCACTCGCCTGATTCTCGGCGGGCTCGATGGGACCGCTATTCCCGTTGCGTCTCCGGAGCACTATGACCGTGGCTGGCAGGTTCCCCTCGGTATCGGCAACCCCAGTTTCTTCGAGTCTTACGAGCATGTGGTAAAGGAGCCCCCGGCCGAGCGCACCTTCTACGGATTCCACCTGGATTCGCAAAATCGCTGGCTCGACCATCATGCCATCGGTGTCGATGGTCCTGTGCTCCATTGGGACGCCGATGATCCTACACTGCTTCATCTGTATCTGCTCAGCTACGAGCGGCATACGCTCTTGAATCACTTCATTCTCGTAATACCCAATGATCACGAACGTTCGTAAGCCCTTCGGGCATGGTACGTACCAGCGATCGCAGCCAGGGCATGGTCTGGTACTTTTTCACCATCCAGTCCACTTGGAACACGTCCCGCCGTCCAAAGGCCGGGGGATCCATGTGCCTTACAGATGCCGTGCTTCCCCGGTTCCCTGCCGTCCAGGATTGTGAATTGGCTCACAGAATCTAAACGGGGAGTCGGTTATTGTGGAGTCATGGCGAGAGGAGATTCTTTCAGAGAGCCTGAGTTGCAGCAGAGCCCATGTCCTGTTTCACTCAGCCACACGAAGGGAGTCCGGTCTATGGAAACACGGTGTGCTGACGGATATCAGGAGGAGACAACCCATTCGATCCACGCTGTTCAACCGGGCACCGAACCCGTTACCTCCACCAAGGAGCTTCCTTCAGGCAAGGTGATCATTGCTCTTGTGATCGGGCTGGCCATCGGGGCCTTCTTCTATTTTGATCTCGGACGGTTCTTATCGTTGAACGCCCTGAAGGAAAATCGGGACAATCTGCTGGCGTTTACGGACGTGAATTATGTCGCAGCGGTCGGCATCTTCATTGTGGCCTATGCGATTGTCACCGGCTTGTCGCTTCCGGGTGCGGTCATGCTCACGCTCGCCGGCGGGTTCGTGTTCGGGGCCGTCCCTGGAACGTTGTTCGTGAATCTCGGGGCGACGACCGGCGCGACCCTGGCGTTTCTGACCGCGCGGTATCTGCTACGGGACACAGTGGAACAGAAATTCGGGAAGTCGCTGAGACCGTTCCAAGAAGGCTTTGTCAAGAACGCCTTCAGCTACCTGCTGACTCTTCGACTGATTCCCCTGTTTCCGTTCTTCGTGGTCAACCTCGTATCAGGACTGACTCGCGTGAGCGCCGGAACATATATCGGAGCCACGGCGCTCGGCATCATTCCCGGTTCGTTCGTCTATGCCTATGCAGGACGCCAACTGGGTACCATAAATTCACTGAAGGAGATCGCGTCGCCGAATGTGATCGGGGCCTGTATCCTCTTGGGGCTTCTCGCCCTCGTGCCGGTCGTCTATAAAAGGTTTGCGGCCAAACCAGCGCGATGAAGAGTTCATCGTTTGATGATTGATTCACAACGAAGGGCGCCACGTGATGATGAAGCCTCTCCCAAGGGTCGCTGGAATGAGTGAGCACGATCAGTCATTGGTTCTTCCGAACGACGAGTACAATCAGCAGCTGGTCGCCAATGTGCATCCGCCCGATTGGGTCAATCCCGAGCCGACCGGTCGCTACAACATCGTGGTGATCGGAGCCGGAACGGCGGGCTTGATCACCGCGGTCGTAGCCGCAAGCCTGGGGGCAAAGGTCGCGTTGATTGAAAAGCATCTGATGGGAGGAGACTGTCTCAATGTTGGGTGCGTACCATCAAAAGGTGTGATCCGAGCAGCCAGAGCTTGGACCGATCTACGGAGGGCCACGGAGTTTGGCCTCCATATTCCTCCTGGCGTGCAGTATGACTTCGCCGCCGTCATGGCGCGCATGCGAAAAGTCCGGGCGCGCATCAGCCGGAACGACTCAGTCCATCGGTATACCCAGCTTGGTGTAGACGTCTTTATTGGCAGCGGGCGTTTTCTTAGTCCCGAGACCATCCACGTGGAAGGACCGGCGGGCGATCGGATCCTGGCTTTTGTGAAAGCCGCTGTCTGCACCGGTGCGCGAGCATCGGCACCTCCGGTGCCAGGGCTTCAAGAAGCCGGGTATCTCACGAACGAAACTGTCTTTTCGTTGACGGAGTTGCCGCAACGCATCGGGGTGATCGGAGCCGGTCCCATCGGCTGTGAACTGGCACAGTCGTTCGCCCGCTTTGGGAGCCAAGTCTATCTCATCGAAGCGATGCACGGGATCATGCCGAACGAGGACCGCGATGCGGCTGACATCGTCGAGCAACAGATGGTCCGCGATGGCGTGAACGTGCTGTGCTGCGGAAAGGATCTCACGGTGCAGAAGACCGACGGCGGGAAACGTTTGACCGTCGATTCGCACGGCCGGCACTACGACGTAACGGTCGATGAAATTCTCGTCGGTGTCGGGCGAACGCCGTACGTGGAGGGGATCGGATTGGAGACAGCCGGAGTCGAGTACGACAAGAGCGGGATCAAGGTCAACGCCAGATTGCAGACGACGAACCCAAAGATCTACGCGGCAGGCGATATCTGCTCTCGCTACAAGTTTACGCATGCGGCCGATGCCATGGCTCAAATCATCATCCAGAATGCCTTGTTCCCGCATCCGTTCGGTCTGGGCTATGCCAACGTCGATTCCTTGGTCATGCCCTGGTGCACCTTCACCGAGCCGGAAGTGGCTCATGTCGGCATGTATGAGAGAGAGGCCAAGGAGAAGGGCCTTGAGGTGGAAACCTATACCTACAAGCTGGATGAAGTCGATCGAGCGATTCTAGACGGGGAAGACGAAGGGTTTGCGAGGATTCACGTCGAAAAGGGAACCGATACGATCCTCGGTGCCACGATCGTGGCCAACCATGCCGGTGATATGATCAGCGAATTTTCCGTCGCCATGAAGGCGGGAGCCGGGGCCAAGACGATCGCGGCAACCATCCATCCTTATCCCACGCAAGCTGAAGTGAACAAGAAGGTGGTGAACCTCTGGCGCAAAGCGCATTTCACGCAACGAACCAAGAACCTGTTGATCAAATTGTTTGCCTGGATGCGGCGATAGAGCGGTACATCATGAACAACGATGTTTCACTTGAGAACTTGAAAAGGATGCAGCCTATGGCACCATCTCTATCTTCCGTGATCGTCGGTCTTGCATCGGTCGTGTTGGTGGGAATGATCGTCGGCGATCCGAGCCGGCTACAAGCTCAATCCCCCGCCACCGTAGAAGTGGGTCCATTTTCGACAGCGAATCCGAATGGTCCCTGGCCGGACGGCTGGAAACCGCTCACCTTTCCAAAAATTCCCCAACACACGACGTACAGCCTTGTGCTCGACGGTGATCGCGTCGCCGTCAAGGCAACCAGTCGAGCCTCCTCTTCGGGATACACGAAAGAAATTCTGATCGATCCGAAGGAGTATCCGATCGTCCAGTGGCGATGGAAAGTCTCGAATACCCTAAAGGCCGGCGATGTGACCAGGAAAGAGGGGGACGACTATCCCGCCCGCATCTACGTCACGTTCCAATACGAGAGTGCGAAAGTCGGTCTCTTCGGCAAGGCGAAGTACGAAGCCGCGAAACTCATCTACGGCCGGTACCCCCCGCTCGGCGCCATCAATTACATTTGGGAGAGCCGGGCGCCAGTAGGAACCGCGGTGCCCAACCCGTACACGGAACAGGTGCATATGATTGTGGTGGAAAGCGGATCAGCCAAGCTGAACACCTGGACGACCGAAGAGCGGAACGTCTATGAAGACTACAAACGAGCGTTCGGAGCAGAGCCGCCCATGATTTCCGGTGTCGCCATCATGACGGATACCGACAATACCGGCGAGTCGGCGGAAGCCTATTACGGAGACATTGTCTTCAAGAAGAAGGGAACGTAATTCGGCTAGCGCCGGACGGATAGCTTGGTCATTCGCGCGATTCCACGTCCGGCCGTGGATCGGCGACGAATCCGTCACGATTGGGCATTGTTACGTTGGGCAGCGTCTGCGCGTCGACTACCATAGTTGCCGGAATGATGCCGTTTTGGTGGAGCAGCCACGCGACGAGGCTATAGACTTCGTCCGCCGTGAGCGACTGCGGCGCGGTGAAGGGCATGGCGCGGAAGATGTAGTCGTACAACGTCGTGGCATAGGGCCAGTAGCTGCCGATGGTTTTGACCGGGTGTTCTGTAGCCAGCGAACCGTGGCCGCCGACCAGCCGATCCTTTGGCCCTTCTGTTCCTGTCGGTCCGTGGCAGGCGGCGCACTTGTTTGAATATACGGCTGCTCCTTGCCGTACGGTCCCTCGGCCAGGGGGCAACCCTTCGCCAGTCGGAGTGATATCGATATTCCACGCTTTGATGTCAGCCTCGGTCGCCGGCTGTCCGAATCCGTAGCGGGCTTCTTCTGCCATGGAGATGCCTGGAGGGATTAGGGGCAAGCCCAGCACGAGGAGTATCGACGAGGCCGGATTACATCTCCACATTGGTCACCTTCCCGTCTCCACCCACTTTCCAACTTTGGATGGCATTGTAATGGTACACGGAATTCGTTCCTCTGACCGTAATAAGCGCCGCTCTGCTCGGCTGGATATAGCCGGTCTCATCGATGCAGCGGCTTTGAATAATCGCTTCGTCCCCATGCCAGCGCCAACCGTACCGGAAGCGCGTGTGACAGTAGGGGAGAACCGGTTCTTGTAATTGCGCCGTGCGCCAGGTAAGCCCGCCATCCGCGCTCACCTCGACCTTCGCAATCTTGCCGCGCCCGCTCCAGGCCAGACCGCGGATTTCGACGAACCCCGGCGTGATCTGTTGGCCGCCAGACGGACTGGTGATGACTGACTTTGCTTCCATTACGAAGGTAAACTGCCGGGCTGTGCCGTCCGGCATGAGGTCGGTATAGCGGGAGGTTTCTTCACGAGTCATGAACGGCGCAGTGCCGAGCTTCAACCGCCTGACCCATTTGATGCAGGTGTTCCCTTCCCAACCCGGAATCACCAACCGGAGCGGATAGCCCTGCTCCGGCCTGAGCGCCTCACCGTTTTGCGCGTAGCAGAGCAGCGCATCCTTCACCACCGCCGCCAACGGCAGACTACGGGTCATGGCGGCGGCATCGCTGCCCTCCGCCAACACCCACGCCGCGTCAGGTTTGATGCCGGCCTCAGCCAAGACCGTCGAGAGCGGCACGCCGGTCCATTCGCTCGTGCTCATCAACCCATGGGTCTCTTGAACGGTTGTTCCCGTCGGCCCTTTCCATTCTTTTCCGGAGTTGCCGGAACATTCGATGAACAGGGTTCTGGTGATGGAGGGAAAGCGCGTCAGATCGTTCATCGAAAATGTCAGTGGTCGGTCGACCAGTCCATGAATCAAGAGTCGGTGCCGGTCGGGGTTGATGCTCGGCACTCCGTTATGATGGCGCTCGAAATGCAGTGCGGACGGAGTGATGATGCCGTGCAAGGCGTGATGGGGCGTCAGTGAATGGGTGGCCGTGGGCAGGCGATGGGCGGTTTCTCCCGGTGCGCGTGACCCGTAGGGGCTCGGAGCGTGACCGGGGACAGCGGTGGGATCGAGAGCAGCCAGTTCCTCAGCCGGCAGTAGCGACGGAGCGATTAGGCTTGCAGCAGTGGTCCCAATCGACGAAACTGCGCTCACTAGCCACGCACGGCGATCGACGGTGTCTTCCTCAGGCGGCTCTCGCTCCGAGAAAACCGGCTTCGTTTGATCGGGTGAACTCATGAGCCCCCAGTTGTCATGACCGCCTTCCTACACGTCAGTGTGACCTCTTTGGCCGGCCTGAGGCAAGTTTTTCGAAGACGAAGCGTTGCACATGCCTACATGTCCACCCTACGCACTACGAGGAACAGCTTGCTTCGCAATCGCTTCGTCGGCACCGTTCATCGTTTGTCTTCGTCGAACCAGATACTGCAATAGCGCATCAACGGAGAGCAGCCCTGGTCCGTGCAGGACGAAATACAAGAACAGGATCCCCCAATAGAACGCCTCTTGCAGCGCGGCTTCGGACAATTGTCCGTACGAGATTGACGCGACGATATTCAGCCCGAAGAGCGAGAGGGCGGCCCACCGACCCGCCAGGCCGATGGCCAGCAGGAACGAGCCGCTCAATTCGACGGCGGTGGCCAGGTAGGCGGCGATCTCCGGCGGCAACAGAGGCACATCGTAGACCATGGTGAAGAGCATCACGGTCGACATCCAGCTAGAGAGCTTGACCATGCCGCCTTTCCAAAAAATGTGAGCCAAATACAGGCGGACAGACAGGTCGAACAGCGGGAGTAAGGCCTCCAGTCCCCAGATCAACCGACGGTAGGCTGGAGCCGCACTCATGACTGCGCGCGTCAACAAGCCAGTCTCGTGTGTCATGAGGGTGCCTCCACGGAAACTCCGGCGAGCACGTTCAAATCTATGATGGAAGCCATGAACCGAGTGAAGTCGAACTCCGGGTCGGTTTCCGTCGCCAAGTGCTCGACCTCGGCCACGGTCTTCCGGTCGAGCATGGCTTCGAGCAATCGGTAGTCGAGGTCGGCGAGAGCCGCTACATGGATCCTCCCTTCGGCCCTGGTGACCAGGATGCCCGTGTCCTCTTCCGGCAGCGGCAGATCGACCGCGATGTCTGTCGGGGCGTCCGGCTGCAATGCCAGCCACACGCGATGTACCGGCAAGGAGCAACGCAGCAGCCGCACTGTCGCGTTCAGACGGAACGTCACGCGCGATGGGTCAGCGGAGGCAATGGCATCTAGTTGAGCGTGGGGGAGGGGCAGGGAATCGGCGCCCTGATACACTTCGTGGCAGGTCCATTCCAATCGCGCCAGTTCGACCAGCAGACAGGGAACCTGTAGTTCGAGCAGCAGCACCGGAAGATGCCGCCCGTACGAAAACAGATCGCCGCTCATCGACGGGTATCTTTTGACATAGCCTCGCGCGAGGAGGTTGAAATACCGGGGACCGACAAACCGGCGTAGAATGGGAAAGGTGACGCTGAGCACCTGCGTGTAGTTGGTACGGATCAGGCGGCGATAGAGCGCCACATTTCGTAGAGCTGAGCCTCCTGGCACGATCGCTTCCGCCACGACGGCGTATTGTCCCTCGATCATGCCTTTGGCAAATGCCTGTTGGATCTCATGAAGCCGCAACATGGCAGCCTCCAAGAATCGCGCTCGCCTGCTTGGCCTGATCAACCAGGACAGAGAGTGGCGGCATGTTGGTATCCCACTCGATCAACGTCGGGCGCGGTCCAAAATGATGAATCGCCCACTGGTACAGGCCCCAGATTTCCGGATAGACCGCCTCGCCATGGGTATCGATGAGCCACCGCCCGAAGCGATCGAAACCTGCCAGATGGATTTCCCAGACCGTCTCGGCCGGAATGGCGTCCAAGAACTCAAAGGGGTCCAGGTGAAAATTGACCGCGTTGACATAGACGTTGTTGAGATCGAGCAGAATGCCGCAGCCCGTCCGCCTGGCTGTCTCGGCCATGAACTCACCTTCCGGGATCGTGGATTCACGCCATGTCAGATACCGGGTGATGTTTTCGATCAGGAGGGGCCGTTGCAGGACGTTCTGGACCTCGTCGATCCGTGAACAGACATGGTTCAGGCTTTCTTCGGTAGAGGGCAAGGGGAGCAGCTCGTTGAGGAACCGACCGTCGACGGAACTCCACGAGAGGTGCTCCGACACGAGTGCCGGGTCGAATCGATCGACCAGAGCTTTGAGTTTCCGGAGATGGAGACGGTCGATCGGATCGGTCGAGCCCAGCGACAGGCCGACCCCGTGGAAACTCAGGGGGTAGTGAGCCCTGATGCGTTCGAGGTTCCGGAGTGGCGCGCCGCCGTCACCGAAATAGTTTTCCGGATGAGTTTCCATCCAGGCGACCGGTGGGAATTCCTCCAGGATCTCCCGAAAGTGTTGTGAGCGAAGTCCGATCCCGGCGCAGGCCGGGATCGGAGCGTCGATGTGCGTCGTCATTGCGCCGCGTCCTACATCTTTTTCATCATCATCTCTTTCATCTTCGCCAGATCGTCTTTCGTGATGGCCAGCACGGTGCCATTCGCGATCTTTCCACACAGACCTTTCGGCAAGAACACATAGGAATCGGGCTCATTGTCCTTCTTGGCCATGCCCACACAGGAGTGGAGGCTGGTCTTGACCGCGCAATCGTTCATCCCAGCCTTGGCCACACCGCCGCAGGCCTCCCAGCCGGCGGGCAACTCCGGGACTTTCGGAGCGGCAGCCATCGCCTGCGATCCTGCCAGGCTGAATGCAACGAGCAGCGCGGAGTGAATCATGGCGTTCTTCTTCGTGTTGGCGTTCATGGGAAGTCTCCTTTGTTAGGTTGAACGATCTTCGGAATGACGCTCGTGACTGAACATCGATGCATCGCGACGGATTCAGGACTCGATCATGTGGACCCCTCCCTTCTCTGGCGTGGACCATCTCGTTGGCTTCTCTCCTCGTGTTCCTACGCTTGGATTGTGTCGTTGGATCTTAGCTCCCGTATGGCCTAGCCGCTGTGAGGCAGCTTACAGTCGCCTGCTGGAATTCCAGCCGTTGTTTTGGCTTCCAGAAAGCACGACAGGGCACCGATCGTTCAGCCGTGATCCGGCCCGCCTCGGACAGTGGGACATACCAAGCGGTGAGTGGTTCGAGTGGACGATCGAGCGAAGCGCCGGCTATCCCAGAAGCCAGTAGGCCGCTCCGCCGACCACCAGCATGACCATCATGACGAGCATCATTTGTTCGTGCCCGCACATTCCGTGTTTCTGCGTGCATCCCTGCATACTGCACATCATCGACATGGTCTGACCCTCCTTTGTGATAGTGAGAGATAAGTTGCTCCGCTTTCGCTCTTCGAGAGAGCAGGAAAACATTGAGCTGCCTCGATATGTTTATGCGCACCCTACCATCCACCACATGAGAAGGCTGTGAGCCGCCTTACAGTTGCGGTCGATGTCGGAGAGGAGCAAACCGCAAGCAGGGGGGATCTTCATCCGCTACTTACGCCCAGGCCAATCTGATACATATCCCGCCTATCGCCCCCACCGAGCGGGCCGCACCGCCATGCCAGTTGGCACACCCGTGGACTGCTCTATACTTCTCTTAGCGATGTGACAAACGATGGCGTGAATAGTGAGGCGACCAGGTGATCGACGTCAGCGGGGTACTCTTTTCGATGACAGGAATTTCCACACATCAACAATATCGAATAGCAATGACGCCCCAATACACAGGGAGAGCACGACGAGGTATGCATGGAACTCGCCTTGGGCATGGCGAACTTGGACAAGGATATACGCCAATAATGGAATCCAGAACACATGACCGAATCCGAGTATCCGTTCGAACCCAAATTTGGCATATAGGGTCATCATCAGTATGGCCGACATCAGAAACGTTACAAAAATGACCTTCGCCAGGAGTTCGCTCCAGAACGCAAGGCTGGCCATATTCACGATCATCAGCGCGAAGACCCAGATCGGAACCCAGGTGGGTTGTTTCAGGAGATCGCCGGCAAACAGGAGAGGAATCCGCCACACGTTCTGACCCCATCTTGACCGGCTCATGTCTGTCTCCCTCCTCCGACAAGGTTCGCCGCGTTCGGGAGCGCGGTCGCAACCGTCACTGAAATGGATCCGTGCAGTCCCACGCCTATGCCGGCGTGGGACTCCCTCTCAATCGTTCTGTACCTCGCCAAGAAGTTCACGTCGTCAAACAACTGGTGCAGCCCTCCTTGGGGCTCCAGGCCTGCGACGCGAACTGTCGATCGAGCTGCGTATGGGCGATGTGATTCAGATAGTTGCTCAAGGTTTTGAGAGCCACAATCGTCAGCACGTCTAACAGATGCCGCTGTCCGTATCCCGCCGCTGCAAAGTGCTCCAGATCATCTTCCGGCACCCACCCGCGATGACGCATGACGGACAGCACCAGCGTACGAAGCGCATTGAGCTTCCGGTCGGAGAGCGGTCGTTGCTCTCGCAGCCCTGCAAGAATGTCCTCGGGCGTGCGGACCATCTGGGCCACCGTGGAGTGGGCACCTACGCAGTAGGCACAGTCGTTCGTAGTACTGACGGTCAAGGCCACCACCTGCTGTTCCACCGGAGAGAGCGCACTCTGCTCAAGGGCCTTGTTGATGGCCGCATAGGCTTGCACCGCCGTCGGCGACTCGGCGAGTACCCCGAATAAATTCGGAAGAAATCCGTACTTCTTTGCGGTGGCTTCGACCGTTGCGCGCGACGCCTCCGGAGCCGTCTCCTTCGTATGGACCTGAAACTTCATGGTGATCCTCCTTCTTCGAATGTGTGATCTTGTGTTGCTTGATGCTCTCACGTTAGCGGCCCTGCGTGGCCATGTTCTTCAGAGCCTCGGTCGTGACGGGTGTCCCGCCGACGCCCCAGTCCCCCGAGGGAACTCCTTCGATGATGACCCAGGTCACGGACCGCAACCCTTCTCCTTCAACTGACACGATCCGTCCGTGACCTTGCGGATCAGTTCGGCCTTCTGCTCCGCGCTGAGATACCCGCTGAGCCCTTTTAATTGTGCGAGTGGCATGCGTTCACCTCCCTTCTGTATCGAGATAACAACCTTGTTCTGGACTGATCGGTCCAGACTAAGGCGCAATAGCTATCACGCTTGAGCTGTCACTAATTCCTCCAAAGAGCTCGCCTTCACTCCTCTATCTGTTGTGTAGACATGCGAGCTGTGTTCGAAAGGCTACTCACTTGAGGCATCGGTCCGATCAACGGTCGATAGGGAATTGGCGGCGGTTGGATGGATCCACCACCAGGGACGTGGTAGTGTTGCAAGGCTTCGGGGAGCCAGGCTTCGATCTGATTGATCCGGGTCACATCGGAGGGATGCGTGGAGAGAAACTCGGGAATGGCATGTTGCGATCGAAAGCAGAGTTTTCCGATCATCTGTTTGGGGCACCCGTTCATCCGTTCCCAGAACGGCACCGCTTCGCGCGGGTCATAGCCCGCTTGTGCCATCAACCGCAGGCCGATGTAATCCGCCTCCGATTCCTGTTTCCGATTGAAGGGCAGCGACACGTTGACACCGTATGCCCCTAACAACCCCTGAATCGCCGCTCCGCTCGAGTGGCCTGACGCGGCAGCCCCCAGGGCTCCGAGCTGGGCAATCTGATCGAGGATGCTGCGACTCATGCGTTCCACCCCATGGCGCTGCAGCGCATGGGCCACTTCGTGCCCCATCACAGTGGCGAGCCCCGCCTCGTTCTTGGTGTGCTTCAGAATGCCGGTGAAGACCGCCACCTTGCCGCCGGGCAGCGCGAAGGCATTGATCATCTGGTCCTCTTCGATGACCGCAAATTCCCACTGATACTCGGGTTTGTTGGCGGCCTTGGCGATCCGCTGTCCAACCCGTTGGACCATGTCATTGATCCCGGCGTTTTCGGACAGCCGCGCTTGCCGCAACACTTCCCGGTAGGCGCTCAGTCCAAATTGCAGTTCTTTTTCCTCCGAGAAGAAAATCAGTTGGTCACGCGCGGTACCCGGGGCGCGGTAGCAGGCAGACAGACCTCCTAGGAGACTCAGCGCGGTGCAGAAACCGAACGCCGCTTTCGCGCCGAGGTACAGTAACGACCGGCGGTTCATGAACTTCTCAGAAGGCTGAATCCTTCCCTCTCCTCTGGTCATGGCTCTGCTTCACAACCTCCGCGCGCAAAGAAGAGTCCTCGGTGAATGTCGCCGATACTGACCATGCCGACGAGCTTGCCATGGTCGGCGACCGGGATGCGCCGGAAGTTCTTGAGCCCCATATACGAAGCGGCCTCGAGGATGGGCGTCTCCGGCGAAACGGTCAGCGGATTAGGCACCATGATCTCCTCGGCCTTCTTCGCCAGCACCTCGGGATAGTTCTGCTCCATTTCCAGAAAGTCCCGACTGTGCACCGCGTCATGAATGTAGTCGCCGTAGTTGGGATACATCGGCAACATCACGTCGCGCAGGGTCACGATGCCGAGCAATTCATGATTGCCGTTCACGATTGGAATCGCCCCGCAATGCCGGCTCAACATTTTGATGACGATCTCCCGCACGCAGTCCGTCGGTGCACCCGTCACCACTCCGGTGGACATGACCTCATGGATTCGCATGGGAGCCTCCCTTCTGTCCGTTAAGAGTGTTCAGTGGCCGCCGGGTCTGCAGGCGCAACAGTCCGTGCATCGTCGATCCAAGCAGGCCCGCTCCGATGATCCAGATGGTATTGCGCCCGGCACGTTTCGCAGCGAACCAGCCAGAGACAGCCGTCCGGGTAGTAATCACATTGGAGCATCGGCTCCAGGTCATGACGGCCACAAGTTGGACAGGGCAGTTGGTGGAGTTGGATTCGAAGGGCCATTACCGGTTCGTCTTGACGTGTCATGGCACATCTCCTTCCTCGATCAACCTTCAATCAGTCGTGGGAAGGGCATGATCGCTTCGATTATGCTTCTCGCCTTATGCCGCCACGAGTCTTGGCATCGGAGGGCTGTAGACCGTGGGCGGTTCGACCGTCTCGGATGAACACCGTCTATTAGCGAGAATCGTCTTGTCGACCACATCGCCGCAGAGCAGGCAACGATAGCCGTCCACACTGAGATCGCCGCTTGTCCCTCGCAGATCACAAATCTGCTCGCTGACCATCAGGCCATTGCATCGTTCGCAGGTCATGACGCACCTCCTCGTGAGTGATCGGTGTGTTTGCATCTTGAGCGTGATCCTAGCGGCTGAGACGACCTCGTTCTGTAAGGCACCTCACCGCTTGCAGAAAAACACGGAGAATTCGTTTTGTAAGCTAGGCTACAGATGGGCCTGGGCTGTGCGCGGTAGAGTGCGAGGTCGTGGCGGCATGATGCCGCCTCCGCACTGGTCGCAGGCGGCGATTCTTCTCATCTCTCACATACTGGCTTCTGAAAGGAGTGCACCATGTCCAAAGTCGCGATTGTCGTGTTGGCCGACACGGAAACACACGAAGGGTTAGGCCGTGTGGTGAATGCCCTGGAATCCGTCAAGGAGTTCAAGGACGGTCATGACGACGTTCAGCTCATCTTCGACGGCGCCGGGCCCAAGTGGATTCCCGAGTTGGAAAAGCCCGATCACAAGCTGCACGGGCTCTACAATGCGGTGAAAGATCGGATCGGCGGGGCCTGCGAGTTCTGCGCGGGAGCATTTGGCGTGAAGGACAAAGTGGTTGCATGCGGGGTGAAGCTGGCAGGGGAGTACGACGGACATCCCAGCTTCAAAAAGCTGGTGGCGCAAGGCTATCAGGTCATTACGTTCTAGCCGACGGGTGCCGCGGACACTCGACCGGTAAAGTCAAGCCGCCGGGTGGGTGTCCGCCCACGAGCGAGAGGAGGGCGGTAGCCATGGCTCCGACATCTTGGATGACTCTGCAGATGGGAATGACGGTCGTCGTTGTCCTGGCTGGTTGTGCGACCGCCTCGCCACCGAGCCGAATGAACCAGTATGTCGGCACGCATCCGGTTCCGACACTGGAATCGCTGAACCCGCTTTCCGACCGCAAGGGCCGGACCGGCCTCCTCGTAATCGCCGATCAGACGGCTGAAGGAGCCGCACCGGTATTGCCGGACGAAGCGCAGACTCGACTCACGGAGCAGCTGAAGGAACGACTCGGTCAGTCACTTCCGCTCACGGTCGAGACGCTCCTGCCAGCCGAAGGCGTACAGCCAAGGGGCGATCTCAGTCCATTGCTCGAATTGGCACAGTCGCATGACGTGAACTATCTTTTGGTCGTTGTGGCTTCCGCCATGGAGCAAGAATATCCGCAAACCGTCTTCCTGGGGTGGCATTCGCACAGCCAGCCTGGCTTGCGACGGGACAACTGGTCGCTGCTTGAGGCCGCGCTGATCGACGTCAAGACAGGAGCGGTGCTGCTGCGCGGGGAAGGCCGGAGCATGGCCACGCTGGATCGCCCGATGGCCCCGGGCATCAACCAATGGTATCCCGTCATCTGGTTTCGCCCCGCCGGCCCTGATGGGCGACCCTGGTGGCCGCCAACCTATGAAGGTGCACCGAATACGCTTCGGGTGGTGACCATGAACGATGCCGCGAAGCGGCTGACTTTGGACCTGCAACGCACCTGGTTGGAGTTTCGTCATCAAGACTTTGTGTCGTCAAGAGAATAGGTCCCATGCCAATGCCTGAGTGAGTACAATAATCGCGCGCGATTCCCATTGAACGACAACTACTCCCCTGCACTGTCGAATATGGCAATTCGGCTTGTAGCGCAGCATTCGTTGGTTACAATGGAAGAGCGCATGGGTTCGGGTATGAGTCGGAGACATTCTCCCCACAGGGGGCATGCGATTCGAGATACCAACATGATGCGGGAGAGCATTCAGGTGTGTGTGTCAATAGGCATGCTGCTTGGTCTGATGTTGGCGGGCGTTGCGGATGCCGCTGAGTTTGACACACCAGATCCACTAGGGGCCTTTGTGTATGCCGAGTATGCGCTGGGTGATGATTACTTCATCAACGGCGTGCAAGACACATTTCTGTTTCGCTGCAACCTGGCGCAGGACTTGGAGTCATTTGAAGGCGTGGCGTTCTCGGAGATCTCCATATGGGGCAATCGGACCGGCCCGTGGGAAGTGTTCAAGAAGCAACCCGACGGCAGATACGCATATCTGAGGACGACGCATTACCCGACAGTAGCTTGCCTTGAGTGGTGCCGATCCAAAGACTACCTGTCGTCTGGGCAATGCTTGTGGAAGCGCGGCTGGCCGCAGGTGCGGTAGGGGATCGTTGTCTTGCCACACCATATGATCGCTTCGCCTGGGCGGTTCTTCCTCAAGATTATCGTGATGACGACGATCTGGAACATCGCGCTAGTCTCGTGCAGTCAAGCCACGCAGAAACTCGACGAGGCTGTTTTGTATGAACCTCATTTCAAGCTGAAGGTCGTTCGGTACTATGAGAACCTTCCGCTCCACTATACCGGCGAAGTGTTTCGCGTCCAGTGCGCGTCGGAGCATACAGCAAACTCTCCGGGCCACAAGACCCAGGACCCAGGTTGGCGTACATTAGGGAACGGGGGCGCCATCGGATCCAAGAATGCCGCAGAACTGGTCGAGCGCGAGCGCCACAACTATCTGGTGGTCGATGAGCAGACGCTGGTCTGGATTGGGAATGGTGTGAGTGTGAGCTTCGATGCGTGCGGACAGTTTCGAGCGTGGTATCCCACGTCTCTCCCTGAGGAGTTGATCGATCCGGTTGTGAAACCCGATTTTTGTGCTCCTAAAGGAAAAGCTGACTGCCGCCACTACAATTTCCAGGGGGATCGCGCCCCGCATTTTGAAGACATTCAGGTGTCCCGGCAGGGTGCCATCTCCTTCACCGTACGGTCGAAGGCCTTTCGGGGTGAACGGATCGTTCGTGTCCACAGCACCGATTTCGGCCGGACATGGACATTCACTTCAATAGCTTCCCAATAATCACACAGTTCCTTGTCGGTTGAAGCTCAGTACACGATCACATGATCGGCTGATACGAACAGGCCCACCATCTTTTCCAGCGGAAGGGGGGTTACTGAAGAGGCGACTCGAGCCGGATCGATCTTGTAGAGCAGCATCATGGTCTGATTGCCATAGATTTCAACGCCCAGCTTGCTCTTGAGGATCTCAAAGTACTCCCCGTAGTTATGCGGGACCTGCTCCAGGGGTACGCCCATCTGTTCGGAGACGCTCTGCCGTTCTCGCTCCGGCAGCCCCGCTCGTTCGAGCGCGGTACTGTCCGAACCGACCAGTCTGCGAAAAAAGCCAAACCCCTTGGTCACTGATGTCACCGCGCTGGCATCAACCAGAATTGTCACCTTATGGCCCGCCTTGACGGCCGCCCAAGCCACATTCGGCACGGCACAAATTTGCGCATCGTCCTCTGCCAGCGAGGTCTTCATGTGGATCAGGATGCTGGCTGCGGACGCGTGCTGCGTGCCTAGGCCGGCGATCCCTATGAGTGTCATGCACATCGCTAGTATCATGGTCACGATCTGTCGGTTCATGACCCGCCCTCCGCATTCTTGTTCTGGCTCATAGACTGGTGTTCGCAGCAGGTTGACGCATCCGAAGTCGGCCGACAACTCGTGCAGTCCTTGTATACGGCATAGGCCTTCAGTGCCCATTCCTCGCCAGGGCAGCCTTGCATGGTCATCGCGACTTCGAGGAATTCAATCAATTCGTCCAGAGTAATGCCCTTTTCGACCGCCATTTGGACGTAGGCTCGAATGCAGGGCTCACATCGGATGGCGATTGAGACGCTCATTGCCGTGAGGAGCTTGTATTTGGCGGAAACAACCCCGTCGCGGTACGCCTCCTGTCGCATGCGAAGCAGCCCGCCGGTGACCTTCGGACTGAGGCGACGCAGCTCTTGAAATAAACTTTCGGCATCTGACCTTATCTCTTTTTGTTCTTCGGTCATGAGTTTTGTCATCCTTCCGGTTTACCGTGTTCTTTTGCGGAATGATGCGAACAACAGCCGGAGACGTCATCCCGATTTCTCCGAGACAGGCTGTACAGGGCCAAGCCAAGGAAGGCGGCTAGGGCGGGGAGCAGCACATAGTCCAGGTAGCCCGTGACCGCTCCCAGGCCGAGAAGACCCAGCAGCCCGACCAGAATCGGCGTGAAACAGCAGAGTGCTGTCAACGCTGCGCCTGTTAAGCCCAAAGTCATGAGACGGTTCCGGTTCATGGAGTCATGCCTCCCTGATGTTCGCCCTTACCATCACGCCTGTCCGACGCCAGCAGCCCTTAAGCGATCGGCTGTGATCGGTTCCCGCCGGCAACAGTCCAACAACACACCGTTAACCGCGACGGCCGGGACTGCGGTGATCCCGTAGCGTCTCGCTTTGTCCCGGCATTCGTTCGTCGCGCAGCCCTCCCGTAGATCGTAGATCTGTAGGTCGCAACTGGGGCAGACTAAAGACTTGACCAGCTTGACTGTGTTATCACAAATGGGACAGCCAGCCGTGAATACCTCAACCCTTCGCTTTGTGGTCACCATCGTGGAATCTCCTTTTTTCTCTAGAACCTATCTCAAAATTGTTTGAGGAGCATCGTGATGCAGGCGAGCTGCACGAACCCGAGAAAATTGGCGGCGTAGTACTCCCAGCGAACGAGGAGTCGGCGTTTCCACTGGAGCCAGGCAAAGAACCGTTCAACGAGCCAGCGGCGTTGGTACCGGCGTAGGTGCCGCCCATCCTGGGTCTTGAGTTTGCGAGTGGATCGATGCGGCGCGATCAGGTTCACCCCGTCTTGGTGGAGGTCGGCATCGAGGCCATCGCTGTCATACGCCCGATCCCCGATGAGATGCTCGGGCTTGGCCTCGAGCATGTAGAAGTCGAAACTGAGTTGGACCAGGGTGACTTCATGATGATTCGCCGCATGCGTGCTCACGGAGAGGGGCAGTCCGTGCCGATCCACAATCGCCAGGATTTTCACGCCCTTGCCGCGCTTCGTAAGTCCAATGGCCTCGCCGCCGCCCTTGGCCGCCGCAAACGTGGCATCAATGAAACTCTCGCGTTCATCAATGGCCCCTTCGTCACGCAGCGTGTTTGCCAGCTGGGTGAGGACCTCTCGCAGGACCTCCCGTTGACACCACTGTTGGAACCGGCGATGCACGGTCTTGTAGTTGGGATAGCACTGCGGGAGCAGGTGCCATTGCGCCCCGGTGTTCAGAATCCAGAGCACCGCTTCCAGGACGGCCCGGGTTGGGATCGGTTTGCGGCCCGGGCGAGTGTCCGGGATGTGCTCTTCAGGACAATGATCCCGAATCCGCTCCCATTGATCGTCGCGCAACCGCAGCATGGGAGCACCTATACGGACGGACTGTCATGCTGTCAATAATTTTGAGATAGGTTCTAATCAGGCTTGTATGGTTCTGCCGTTGTGGCTGGACGAAACAGCCTGGCAGGTGTGGATCAATTCCTGACGTCACCTAAGCAATTCCGAAGGTCCGCTTCCCGATCCGTTCACCTCCTTTCGCGCTGTGCGTCTCTTTCCGTGCATTTCATCCTCCAGGGCCTTGAGAATTGGACACCGATCAGTTGGCTGGCCAGCCCGGCAGTCGCGAAGCAAGCTTCGTAGTGCCCTGGCCAGTGCCTGCAAGTCGCGCACTTTTGCCTCCACGTGCCTCAGCTTGGCTTCCGCCCTCCGCTGCACATCACCGCACCGGGCTTTCGATCTGACCCGAAGATCGAGGAGTTCTTCGATCTCATGGAGCGTAAAACCCAACGCCTGGGCGTTCTTGATGAAGCGGAGACGTCGCTGCGCCTCGCTGTTGTAGAGTCTATAGCCGGACGGCAGCCGCGAGGTGGGGTCGAGTAAGCTGCGTCGCTCGTAGTAGCGAATCGTTTCGATATTCACCCCAACATCCTTTGCAAGCTGCCCAATTGTGAGTTCGGTTGTCATGTGCACCTCATGTGTGACGATACACCCTGTACCATAGTACGGAGTCAAGGGGGGAGTGTGTCCGTTTGTTCGTTTCCGACCCGTAATGATCCTCTTGAACGTCCGACTCTACTCCAGCGCGTCCACAGCCGAGAGACTGGCGGCCGTGTGACTGTAAGCCAGCTTACAGAAGGTCCATGTGCTTCCCTGTATATGGACCTATCCACCTATTTATAAGGATGCGATCGCTCTCATAGGGCAAGATTGACACATAGAGGGATCTCTATATATACAGTCGCGACGAGGGGACCATGCCGATAGACGAAATCACGCAAAAAGTCAGTGACCGCTACGCGCGGGCTGCCGCCGCAGGCGAGCAGATGTGCTGTCCGACGAGTTACGACTTCGCCGACCTGAAGACGTTTATCCCAGAAGAGGTGCTCAAGATTTCCTATGGTTGCGGCACGCCCGCCGGGTTGAAGACGGTCCGCCCCGGTGAGACGGTCCTGGACATCGGCTCCGGCGGAGGAATCGACTGCTTCGAAGCCTCGCGGTTGGTCGGACCGACCGGCCGTGTGATCGGTCTCGATATGACGGACGCGATGCTGGAGATTGCGCGCCGCAATGCGCCGATTGTTGCAGCGAATCTGGGCTATGCCTCCTCGAACGTGGAGTTCCGAAAGGGCATGGCCGATGCGATGCCGGTGGACGACAACACGATCGATCTGATCATTTCCAACTGCGTCATCAACCTGGCTCCTGATAAGCGCAGGGTCTTCCGTGAGATGTTCCGCGTCACGAAACCGGGTGGGCGTTTTACGATTTCCGATATCGTGTCAGACCAAGCCGTCCCGCAATACTTGGTGCATGATGCTGAAAAATGGGGTGAGTGTCTCTCCGGCGCATTGACGCTCGCGGCCTACAGTGTCGGCATGGTGGAAGCCGGGTTTCTCGGTATCCATCTCGTCAAGTTCTCTCCCTGGCAAGTCATCGATGGGATTCACTTCTTCTCCGTAACGCTGACCGGCTACAAACTCCCACCGCATCCTGCGGGACCCGCCGTTCGCTACGCGACACTCCGCGGACCATTTAGCCTTGTGGTGGATGAACGTGGAGCCAGCTACCAGCGAGGTATTCCGCGACCGATCGGGCCGGACACGGCTCTGCTGCTGAGTCAACCCCCGCTCGCCCCGTATTTTGTGCTGTCCCATGAACCGATCGTGCTCGACCGAGCGGATGCGCGCTGGTGGGCGGTGTTGCCCTCGCAAGCCTCTTGCGTGTGGCAAGGAGACTTTGCCCTGCTCGCGGGCCCATTTCTCGAAGCTGCCGATGACGATCATCACGTCTACCGACGGGGAGAACCGCTGGAAGTCTGCTCCAAGACCCTCAAGGTATTGGCAACCGACGGGTATGCTCCGCATTTCGCCATCATCAACCGCGCCGGCCAACGCGTGAATGGCGGCGAGGTCACCTGTTCACCCGATGGAGGCTGCTGCTGATGAAGCCCGCCTCACCCGGCGACATGCTCACCGCAGACCAATGCGCCACGATTCTCAAGGCCCTGGCGGATCACACCCGGTTGCGTATACTGGAGTCGTTACTGATCGAGGAGAAGTGCGTGACGGAACTCGTCCGGCAGCTACGCTGTCCGCAACCGCACATCTCCCATCATCTCCGGATTCTCCGGGATGCCGGATTGATTGAGGGGCTTCGGGACGGCAAGCAGGTCTGTTATCGAATCCTGCCGAGGGTCCAACGCGTGCTGGCCAATCGGCAGGGACGGGCGCTCAACTTCGGATGCTGTGAGTTGCGATTCCCGGAAATGGTGTTGGCCGGCATGGGGCACACCCGCTGATGCCATGGTGGTTTTCTGAGGTGCTTCTCGCTTGCTCACGGATATAGAGATGGCGCTGACCTTGCTCGGACGACACAACCCGCTCGCCTCTTCCGCTGAACAGCTCAAGGTGCTGACAGAAACGGCCGGTTGTCCTCCGTTTGAAAGGCGACTCAATCAGGCCGACTTGTTCCCGCTCCACGCCACAGGGATCACGGTCTTTCAGATCAACGTCGGCAAGCTCTGCAACCAGACCTGCCGGCATTGTCACGTCGATGCAGGGCCGGACCGCACCGAAACGATGTCGAAGGAGACCGCCGAACTCTGTCTCGCGGCGTTGGCCAGGACCGACGTTCTAACCGTCGACATCACCGGCGGCGCACCCGAGCTCAACCCGAACTTTCGTTGGCTGGTCGAACAGGCTCGTGCGCTCGGCCGTCATGTGATGGATCGCTGCAATCTCTCCGTGTTGCTGCTTCCCTCCCAAGCAGATCTTGCCGAGTTTCTGGCTGCCCATCGCGTCGAAGTCATTGCGTCGCTTCCGGCCTATCGTGCTAGCCAGACCGATGCGCAGCGGGGAGAAGGGATCTTTGAGAAATCGATCGAGGCCCTCAAACTCTTGAATCGCCTCGGATACGGTCGACCGGACAGCGGCCTTGTTTTGAACCTCGTTTACAATCCCGTCGGCGCGTTTCTCCCTCCCAAGCAAGAGGCCATCGAAGCGCAGTTTAGAAAAGAACTCCGGAGCCGGCACGGCGTCGAGTTCAACCGTCTCTACACCATCACGAATATGCCCATCAGTCGGTTCCTGGAGTTCCTGATCGAGAGCGGCAATTATGAGGCCTACATGGATCGATTGGCCACTGCGTTCAACCCGGCCGCTGCCGCCGGCGTCATGTGCCGGTCGATGATTTCCGTGGGATGGGACGGCACCCTGTACGATTGCGACTTTAATCAGATGCTCAACCTGCCGGTCGACAAGGGAATGCCACGCCATATTCGTGACTTCGATCCGACCCGCCTGAGCGCACGCAGGATTGTGACGAGGAATCACTGCTACGCCTGCACGGCCGGTGCCGGCTCGTCTTGCGGCGGGGCGGTCACGACAGCATAGCTGGCCGACTCGTATGGAGTTATCGATCCTCACATTCGTCCTCGTGTTGTCTCTGGCTTGCGCCAACGGCGCGAACGATGTGTCCAAAGCAATTGCCACCCTCGTTGGCAGCGGGGTGACCAACTACCGGACCGCGATCCTCTGGGGAACGCTCTGGACAATGATCGGCGCTGGGCTCTCGGGATTGGTCGCCACCGCGATGGTGAAGACCTTCAGCCAAGGACTGCTGGCGCCAGACGCTCCCGCATCGCCGCCCATCGCCGCCGCCGTGCTCATTGGCGCGGTCCTGTGGGTACTGGCCGCATCCTGGAGCGGCCTCCCTGTATCCACCACCCATGCGTTAACCGGCGCGATCGTCGGGGTAGGCCTCGTCGCATTTGGAAGTGAGGGGCTTCTGTGGAAGGGAATTGGAAGGAAGATTGTCTTGCCGCTCATCCTCAGTCCCGTGCTGGCCCTGATGGTCTCTGTCATTGTGCATCGTCTTGTCCGCACGCTCGCGGCTCGATGGGAAGGAGCCTGTGTTTGTGTGATGCCGACCGCCAGGGCGCTGGTCATGATCGATGCGCAGGGAGCCACACGTACTTTGTTTCAGACCGCGGCTCTGGGGCGACCGGTGGTGGCCGTTCCGGTTCAGTGCGACCGGGCGGGACTGAGCGGGCTCGTTGTTGGGTTGGACAGTATCCATTGGTGCTCAAGCGGATTGGCTTCGCTGGCTCGTGGAACGAACGACGCCCCCAAGATTGCGGCGATATTGCTGCTCGGAAGCGCTGTCGCGACTTGGCCCAGCGCGGCCTATCAAGGTGTGGCACTCATCGGCGTGGCGATGGCGATGGGCGTCGGGAGCTACCTGGCAGGACTCCGTGTCACCCAAGTCCTTGCGGAGAAGGTCACACGGATGGATCACGGTGAGGGATTATCTGCGAATCTCACGACCTCCTCGCTGGTGATGGTCTCCGCCGTGATGGGGTTGCCGGTCTCGACGACCCACGTCAGCAGTTCGGCGATCATTGGCATTGGATTGTTGAAAGGCGTCAGTGCCGTTCGATGGTCCACGGTGCGTGACATGGTCCTGGCGTGGGTCGTCACGCTTCCTGCTTCCGGACTTCTTTCCGCACTCGCCTATCATCTGCTCACCAGGCTTGTGTAAGCGATCTCACAGTTTGGTCACGGTGTCGCGTGGTAGAGACTCGCGGGGTGGGGTTTTGAAGCAGTCGAATCATGGACTGATCAACATGACTCAATGTCATAGGCGAGGATTGAATGAAGCAACAGCCTTATGTGTGCAGAACTCTGCACAGCCGGACACCACAGGAACTAGTCCTCCGGACATGCTTTTCCGAAGTGGCATGTATCCTCGGGATCATCCTTTGTTTCGAGCTCACGGGAGGAGGGGTGTCACATGCGCTGGATTGGGTGCCCACCGATCAAGAGATGCAAAAGTACCGGAAAAGCTGGAATCCGCTGTCGAACGGGCCGATTTTTATTAGTGGGGTTGACATCCACCCGAAGGGACAGTTCACCTTCCATCCGTTCTTATTTTCTCAGATTAGTGAGAAACAATTCGGAAACGATCTGACTACCAAGAGCACTTCCTCCCCTGTCCACTCGTATCAGATAGCACCAGTCGTCACGATGGCCTATGGCCTGACGAGCCACTTCGAGCTCAATGTCGGTCTCTCGGGCTCATTCTGGTGGGCGAATTCCAGCGCGCAGTTTAATCAGGGAAAGGGGGGGCCGTGGACTACGGATTCCGGCCTGGGCGATACACAGGTGTACTTGAAATACCGGCCGATTATTCAAGATCCGGATGGATGGCGTCCTTCCATCACAACGTTCAACATGATTGTGTTACCGACCAGTCGTTGGGTGACGGGGAGTGAAAGCCCTCCAGGCGGCTTTGCGCCGCTGGGGCGACTTCCAGCCTCTCGATTCGGGTCGTTGACCTGGACGGAAGGGGTGATGTTTCGGAAGAACCTGCAACCGTTTCGCGTGAGCGGCGGTGTGTTCTATTCGTACCATCTTCCCGGCAGCGATGCGGGGGAGACGACCTATCCAGCCGATATCATCAACACGCGCCTGATTGTTGAACACATCTTCAACGACAAGCGGGGTTTGGGGTACAACCTGGAGTTCGTGGGCTTCCATGGCCTTCCTTGGCGGGCCGATGGCAAGGATATCAATGTCGGAGGGCGTCATGGGTTCAACTCCCTCGGGGTTCAACCGACGATCCAGTATCGGCTCGGAGAACATTGGGTAGGGGCAGTCGGCTGCTTATTCACGGTTGCAGGTCAGAACACCCTTGGCGCGATCTATCCAAATTTCTCGATTTACTATTATTGGAGCCAGACCGGAAAAGTGATCATGCGCTGAGGATCTGTCCCTACTGGAGACAAGCAGTCTGCTAATTTGAACAGTTCCTTTGGTTGCGACTTCCTCAATATGTTCACCAGATGTTCACCAGGAGGCCGGAACTGGTCGGTTTGGGCGGGAAGAGATCGGATGTCGGAAAACGAGAAAGTGCGCTGGACGCTGCGATTCTCTTGGAGTTTGTGGAGTTTTGCGTGTGAAAGGGAGAAACGAGACGCGGTTTATGAGTCCGCTGCTCTGCCAACTGAGCTACACCGCCACGGTCGTATCAAAGGCTGGCTGAAACGAATCGCCATCATAGCCGAAGAAGCCCTGAAGTGTCTACCGACGGCGTGAGGAAAACTGCGTCGCTGGTCGAGAGGTCGAGGTGGAAGCGGCTGTTCACCAGGGCTTGATTTGTTTGCGCTCGCTGGGCAAGATACCGCACCTTTTGATCTTGCACACGGGTAGCGATGACCTCGTCTTTCTCTCGTTGTTCTGTTGCCCTGCTCGCGATGCTCTGCTTCGGCGGGCAACTCTTGGCAGCCCATGCCCACGAGGCTAAACCGGCAGCGAAAAAACGCTCCTCGCATCGTCATCGGGCATCTAGTCCTCAGATCATTCCCCAAAAGCCGCGGTCAGGCGTGCAGACCGGCGAAGCCGAGAGCCTGTACTACGCCGGTGTGGCACTCCACACGAAAGGCAATTACGCAGAGGCGGTGGAGAAATTTAAAGCGGCGCTTCAGAAACGGGCCGATTTTCCCGAGGCTCGCCACGCCATGGGGCTGTCATTGGCGGCGCAGGGGGCGCTCGATGAAGCCATTCACGAGTATCGAGCCGCGCTGTCCGTGCAACCCGAGTTTGCCGCCATTCACAATAACCTCGGCGTGGCCTTGAGTGAGAAGGGCAAGCTCGACGAGGCGATCGAGGCCTATCGATATGCTATTCGACTTCAACCCGGCAATGCCGCTCCCCATCACAATCTTGCCCTGGCGTTGGAAGCGAAGGATGAGGTCGACGGAGCGGTCGAGGAATACCGCGAGACCTTGCGGCTGCAGCCGGACAACGCGACAGCCCATAACAACCTGGGGCTGGTGTTGCAACGAAAGGGATTACTCGACGAGGCCATCGGAGAGTATCGCGCGGCGTTAAGGCTCCAAGCCGGGCCGGCGGCCGCCCTGTACAGTTTGAACCTCAGCGCCGCCCTGTTGGCGAAGGGGGAGCTCGACGGCGCCATCGGGTCCGGACGTACGGCCGTTCGCCTGCAACCTCAGAATGCGGATGCCCATTACAACCTCGGGTTGGCGCTGAAAGCCAAAGGCGAGTTTGACGCAGCGCTGGCTGCGTTCCGTGAGGTTTTGAAATTAGACCCCGAACAGGGGGTGGCCCACTACGATGTCGCCCAGTTGCTGGACCGGGCCGGAGACACCGATGGAGCCATCGGCGAGTACCGTGCCATGTTGGCCTACCGTCCGACCCATGCGTCTTCGCAGGAAGCCCTGGCGGTTCTGCTGCAGAAAAAGGGCGATCTCGACGGAGCGATTGCCGCCTATCGGATGGCCTTGCAGGCCTCGCCGAAGAACGTGGCAGTCCAGAACAATCTGGGGGTAGCCTTGCTGAGTAAGGGCCAGGTGGATGAGGCGTTGACCGCGTTTCGCACGGCGGCGTCACTGCAGCCCAACGATCCCGTCGCCTACTTCAACCTCGGTGAGGCGTTCATCACGCAAAACCAGCGTGGTGATGCAATTCAGGCCTATCGTAGTTACGTCAAGCTGGCTGAGGCCCAGCCGGATCATCGCGACAAAGTGGACGCGGCGCGGAAGCAACTCGCGGCATTGGAGCGATAGGCGATTGATGAACCTCGGCAGGGTGCAGCCATCGAGTCTGCGGACAGTGCTGAGCGCCGTCGTGCTGGGGCTCCTGTCTCTCCTGTCGGCTGGCTGTCTCTCGCCCATTGCGCTTCACCAAGCCGTGCTCGAATACGACCGAGCGGTGGGACGGGTCGAAGCCGAAATGCTGCTCCTCAACATCGCCCGGTCGAGGCATTTTCTCCCGCAGCACTTTACCGGCGTGTCCAGTGTGGCAGCGACGTTCGAATTCCAGGCGAATGCCGGCTTGACGCATACCTTCGTCTCGCCGGGGCCGGACTCGCTCGGCCTGTCGTTCGGCGGCAGTATGGCCGAACGCCCGACCATGACGATTGTGCCGATTCAGGGCGAAGAGTTTACCAGCCGCATCCTCACCCCGTTCGATGAAAGCCGCGTTACCTTCATGTTTCAGCAGGGCGTCGAACCCGCGATCATCCTGCGCCTGATGGCGAGCGGCATCCAAGCCAGCGGCTACGGCGAGTCGGCCTTCTACCGTAACATGCCGTATTTCGAGGACGAGTATAGGGAGTTCCGCCGCCGCGTGATGCATCTTTCGGCGTTGAACCTTTCGCGGGAGCTCCAAGTGACGCCGTTGATCTTCGAGCAGACCCTGGCGCTGCCGCTCTCCGCTCGTTCGGGTTCCGGCGATGTGGTGCGAGGGCTTGATAAGATCATCGACGCACTGGATCGCGGGTATGCTATCGGCGGCGTGAATGAGGAGCCCGCCCTCACCGTCCGGCGCCGGGTCACAGGTCGGACGGTCATCACGAACTACGATCCTATGCAATTGCCCAATGAGGAGCGTCGCCTGCTGCACGAGGAAGCGCAACGATATCCACGGAACTATATCCTCATCGATATCCGGCCGGACGGGCCGGGCGGGGACTATCCCCTGCACGGATTTTTGGTCATCCGCAGCTTCAATAAGATTATGCGGTTTCTTGCGAACGGCATCGCCGCAGACCCTGAATTTCAGGTTGAGCCTGACGAACGTACGGGCGAGGTTGTGCTCAATCCGGTGCGCACGCTCGACATCGTGGAAGCCGACTCCCGACCGGACAATGCCGCCTTCTCGGTGAAATTCGAGAATCGCTGGTACTCCATCGCCAAGGCCTCCAATGAGGCCGGCAAGTTGGACCCGTGGAATCTAGGCACGTTTCGCGTGCTGGCACAGCTCTACCAGATGACCGTCACGGACATCTCTAAGACGCCCACTCCCGCCATCACCATCGCCAAGTAGGTTGCTTCTTCCATCAGTGTGCGCAAGATCGCCGCGCCTTCGCTTGCATAGACGATGCCCTCCCACTACGATGAGCGAAGGGCATACAGGTGAGGCGAAGCAGTCAAAGCATGGGACTCAGCCAACGACGCCACTCGGACGACCGCAAGGCACCATTGATCCGTCCGGTGGTGGAACCTTTTGATACGTTCGTCCATGCTGAGTCCAGCGGCGGCCTGTTGCTCTTGGGCGCGACGGTTGTGGCCATGCTCTGGGCCAATTCGCCCTGGGCCGCCTCGTACGCGGGTCTGTGGAGCACGCCCATCAGCCTGGTGGTCGGCTCGCATGGCTTGACGGAAACGTTATTGGAATGGATCAACGACGGCCTGATGGCGATGTTCTTCTTCGTCATCGGGTTGGAGATCAAACGTGAAGTGCTGGTCGGGGAATTGGCTTCGTGGCGCCGCGCAGCCTTTCCGTTGGTCGCGGCGCTCGGCGGCACCATCGTACCGGCCTCGCTGTATCTGCTCGTGAACGGCACAGGCCCCGGCGCGGCGGGGTGGGGCATTCCCATGGCCACCGACATCGCCTTCGCCCTCGGCGTCTTGGCGCTGCTGGGACCGCGGGTGCCCCTGTCGCTCAAGGTATTCCTCACCGCCTTGGCGATCGGCGACGATTTGATGGCCGTGTTGGTCATCGCGCTGTTTTACACCTCGACCATATCCTGGCTGAACCTGGGCATCGGGGCGCTGTTTCTCCTCTTGCTGATGGCGGCGAACGTCGTAGGGATCCGGCATCCCCTTGTGTATGCGTTGTTGGGAATCGGTGGACTCTGGCTGGCCTTTCTCCTCTCCGGTGTGCATGCCACCATCGCGGGCGTCCTGGCGGCCATGACGATTCCGGCCCGCACATGCGTGAGCGGCAGCGAGTTTGTAGCGAGAGGGCAGGCGCTATTGAAACGCTTTGAAGAGGTCACCTCCGCCGATCGGCCGCCGTTGGCCAACACAGAGCGTCATCAGGTGACGCAGCGGCTGGAGATGGAGGTGAAGGACGTGGAGACGCCCTTGCAACGGTTGGAGCATGCCTTGCATCCCTGGGTGACCGTCGTCGTGATGCCGCTCTTTGCCTTGGCCAATGCCGGCATCACGCTCGATGCGAATGGATGGACTCACCTGACGCATCCGGTCGCCCTGGGTATCATGGCGGGGTTGTTCGTGGGAAAACCGGTCGGTATTCTGCTCGCCACCTGGGCTGCGTTGCGAGTGGGACTCGTGTCGATGCCGGAAGGGGTCACCTGGCGACAGTTGGCCGGCATTGGCGTGCTGGCAGGCATCGGGTTCACCATGTCGCTGTTCATTGCCGGGCTGGCCTTTCCGCCCGGTCCGTTGCAATTGTCGGCCAAGGTCGGGATTCTCTGCGCCTCGACGGTTGCGGGCATGGTTGGTTGGGTATGGCTGCGGGGCAGCGGTCGGGCAGCCGGGTGATCGAGGTGGAACGATCGAGAGGAGTCGTATGGTGAGCAGGGGCATCGCGTTGGCGGGGCTGTTCGTGTTGGCGGTATTCGCGCTCCAAAACATGCAGACCGTCGGTGTGCGGTTTCTGCTGTGGAGTTATGAAACGACCCTCGTCCTGATCATCCTGGGATCGGCCGCGCTCGGAGCCTGTCTCGTGACGATCGTTTCGCTGGGGGCGCGATTGCGGCGGGCTCGTGAGGTCGATCGTTTAGCCGAGACCGTCCATGCCCAGGCCGAGCGTATCCGACGATTCGAAACCCAGGATCGGGACGCATTGCAACCGGCGGGTTCGTTGTTGCCTAGCCGTTCGACCGACCATGTGAAAGGAGAACATGCATGATGACCGGATTCTCGATCGAGACTGCCTGGCCCTGGCTGATCAGCATGGCCACCACTGTGGGCCTGGCCCTCTTACGTGTGGGATTGGTCTTTGTGGTCGGCTATATCGCGCTGCGGTTTTCCCGCCTGGGGCTGCTGCAACTGGAACGGGTGATGGTGGCCGCGAGCGACACGGTAGATCAGCAGGCGGGGACGGCGCAGAAACGGGCCGCTACCTTGACCGGAATCCTCAGGACCATCGCGCTCACGGCGATTTGGGCGGTCGTCATCATCGAATCGTTGCAGGTCGTGGGCCTAGACGTGGCGCCCATCCTGGCCGGGGCGGGGATCATCGGGCTGGCCGTCGGGTTTGGAGCCCAGAACCTCGTGCGGGATCTCATCAGCGGATTTTTCATCATCCTGGAAGATCACATCCGGCTGGGGGATGTGGCGGTGATTAATGGAACCGGTGGCCAAGTGGAAACCATCACGTTCCGGACGATTTCCTTGCGGGACTTCTCCGGTGTGGTCCACGTGTTCCCGAACGGCGGCATCAACACCCTGTCGAATATGACCAAAGATTGGTCGGCCTTTGTGTTGGATATGGGGGTGGCGTATCGCGAAGACACCGACCGGGTGGTGGCGGTGATGCGAGCGGTCGGGGACGAGTTGCGTCAAGATCGGGAGTTGGGCAGCCTGATTCTCGAACCGATCGAGATTGTGGGCGTAGAGAACTTTGCCGACAGTGCCGTGACTATACGGGCGCGCATCAAGACGAAACCGGCGGAGCAGTGGAAAATCGGGCGCGAGTATCGACGCCGGCTCAAGAAAGTTTTCGACGCCGAGGGCATCGACATTCCCTTTCCGCAACGTGCCCTCTCACTTCTCGAAGCCGGGCATCCGTTTAAAGTCGAATTGGTGGGCGGGATGAAGCCAGCCGGGTCGTAACGTCACCCGGCTCGCGGCTTCGCGCGATAGTCCTCCAATCGACGGTGCACAATCCCTGACGACAAGCTAGGGTAGTACCCCTTCAGCGCCTGCATGCCGGTTGTCGCGGTCAAGTGGTCCCCCTGATCGCGGCATTCTGCGAAGCGTTGGATCACCCGTCGCTTGGCGCAGGCACAGAACGCCTCCGCCAATTCCCAGACCGTCGTCCGTCCTTCCAATCTGGTCTGTTCTTCGGCGTACAGTACGGTCGCCGACATAGCCAGCAGATCTTCGCCGATCGACTCGAACAGGTTCTGGAGCCGTTGTTCATCCTGAAATGAGGCCTGGAATTGCACCATCGCCCGGAAGCAGTCGCGGGCCAACCGTCGACTGGTGCGCTCGACATAACGCGCCATCGTCCCTACCTGAGGGTGCGTGAACTCGGGACAGGCCGGCAACGGCCGTTTCAGCCATTGCCTCAGGTACCAGGGGATGTAGAAGCCGGCCAACTTCAGGGCCTGTCGCGACTGGTCGAGAATGGACAGGTCGCCGGCATAAAGAGCCTTGGCGCGATCCAGGTGATGACTCAAGCCTTCGCGCACGATGAACGGCCGAAGAATATCCGTTGCGCCTTCACCGATCCGGTACATCTCGGCATCGCGCACCAGTTGTTCGATACCGAAGGCCGGTTCTCCTCGCAGGCCCTTCGACTCTGCGGTTTCATATCCCATGCCGCCGAAGAGAATCTGGGCATCGCGGAGGAAGCGAATCGTATGCTCGGAGCAAAAGACCTTGGCCACGGCGGCTTCGATCCGGATATCGTGCCGGTGTTGATCGGCGAGTCGCCACACCAGCATGGCCAGGGCCTCCATGGCAAAAAGATGTCCGGCCATGTCCCCGAGACGAATCTGCTGCGTTTGGCGTTCGGCCAGCGGCTTCTGGAAGGTGACTCGCGCATTGGCCCGATCCAGGGTTGGTTGCCAGGCCTGTTTCGCCATGCCGAGGCAAATGGCCGGGATGCTGACTCCGCGCCCCACATTGAGAATGGTGAGGGCATACTTCAACCCCTTGCCCACCTCGCCGATCACGTTCTCGACCGGGATCTGCACCTGCTTCAACGTGATGTGGGCGTTCTCGATGCCGCGACAGCCTTCAAATTGGCACCGCTGCCGCACGCACAGGCCCGGCGCGGACATGTCGAGGATAAAGGCCGTGTGGACTCGATCGTCCGCCCCCTGTCCTTCGTGGACGGCCACCCATTCGATTCGTCCGTCCCGCAAGACCCGCTTGGCTGGCACGCGGGCGATGAGCGTGAGGTAGCGGGCGATCGGCCCGTTGGTACACCAGAGTTTTTCGCCGTTGACCAGAAAGTGGCTGCCGGTCCGGTCGAGTACTGCTTCCGTTCGCACGTGTGCGGCGTCCGAACCGGTCAGCGGTTCCGTGAGGGCGAAAGCCGAGATCGCTTCCCTCGCCACGAGCGGGAGATACTTGCGTTTCTGATCCTCGTTGCCGAAGAGGAGAATCGGCATGGCAATACCGATGGATTGCGGCACTGCCACGGTGAGCGCGAGAATGTTGCTCCAACCGGCGATCAAGGTCAGGACGCGGCCATAGTTCGTATAGGAGAATCCCTGGCCGCCGTACTCCTTGGGAATTTTCATCCCGAACGCGCCGAGCTTGAACAGCCCCTGAATCACTGTGTCGGGAATTTTGGCCTGGCGTTCGATGGCGCCCGGATCGACCTCATGTCGCAAAAATGTTTCGACCCGCTGGCAAAAGGCGTCACCGGCCGCCTTTTCCTCCGGCGGTTGCGGCGGAGTGAGCAGCAGCGTGAAGTCGGGCTTCCCGTCATAGAGTCCGGCCAGAAAACTCGCGCCCGTCAACCGTTCACGGGCTTCCTCGATCCGTTCGAATCCTTTGAAGAGGGTGCTCATGTGGTGCCTCACCCATGGTGGTCATGCCTGCTCTCTGAATTGTCTGTCTCGGTACTGCGCCAAAGTGGACGCCAGCCTGGCTTGTAGCTCCAGTCGTTTGGGTTTTCCGGTGGCGGTATACGGTACTTCCTCACCGAGGATGACGATCTTGGGCTGTTTGGAGAAGGGTAATCGGCTACGGCAATGGGCCAGCAGATCTGCCTCGGTGGGCGGCGCCGTGGGATTGTGCGGAACAATGTAGGCCGCGATTTCGTCGCCGTAGTAGCGATTTTCAAAGGGTATGGCCATGGCGAACTTGACGCCGTGGTGCCCCTTCAGGACATCGTCGATTTCCAACGGTGAGATATTGACTCCACCACGAATAATGAGTTCCTTCAATCGTCCGGCAATGAAAAAGAACGGCCTGCCCCGTTCATCTGTTCGATAGAAACCTTCATCGCCAGAGCGGAACCAGCCCCATTGGAATGCCGCCTCGTTGGCGTCGTCGCGCCGATAATAACCTGCGCACAGGGTGCGTCCACGGATGCAGATTTCTCCGCGACCACCTTCGGGAAGCGGCTGTCCCCGGTCGTTCAGAATCGTCATGACGTTGTGCCGTAGCGCCAACCCCACCGAGGGGAATGCATAGTCAGCGAGCCAGTGGCGGTGCTGGTCTGGGGTGAGGTCGGTGGGCAGGAACGATGAATAACAGGTCGTCTCCGACAAACCGTACCCATGGTAAATCGGGAAACCGAATCGATCTTCGAACCGCAGGGCCGTCTCTTTCAGCAAGGGGCCGGCTCCACAGATGGTTCCGCGGAAGCGGTCGAGTCGGTAGGAGGCGAGGTCTTCATCGGCGTCGAGGAGGAACTCCAGCAACGTGGGGACGACGCTCACGGAGGTGACGGCTTCTTCGTGCATCCGCCGCCAAAAGCTGCCGGTCTTGAACTTGCGATTGAGCACCACGCTGCCCTTGCAATACAGCGGCGTGACCAGCGTGACCACGATCCCGTTGACATGGTGTATGGGCAACACGCACATCAGACGGTCGTTGAGACCGAAGCCGTGCCATGCCGTGATGGCATCCGCATCGATCAGCAGATTCGTCCCCGTGAGGACCACACCTTTCGGCTGGCCGGTGGTGCCGGAGGTGTATACGATGAGTGCCGGGTCATCGAGTTGCGACGTCGAGGGGCAGAGACGAGGTGAAGCAAGCGGGCTGTGCTTCCTGCCGCCTACCGGCTGTCCTGTCACGTCGTGGAGGCCGCCGTCGCCTACGCACACGACTTCGCGCAGGGACGGAAGGTGCGCTTGAAGGTCCTTGATCTCGGCGTAGGCATCTTCCCAGCAGAAGGCGGCCGAGACGTCGGCGTGCTCGAGGATGTACCGCTTCCTCTCGGTCGATTCCTCGATGTTGATCGGGACCACCGCGATCCCCAACACCCAGGCCGCCAAGTAGGTGAGGACCGTCACATCATCGTTGAAGAGCAGCGTGGCGATCCGGTCGCCGCGCGTGAGGCCGATCGTCGTGTGAAGCACCTCCGCCAGGCGTTCCACGGTAGCGCCCAGCTCCGCATAGGTGTAGGTTCGGCGCAATCGGCGCTCCTCGTCGCAGTACGTCAGGAAATTTCTGGTGGCGAGCTGCGGGTCGTAGACGCGCGAGCAAAAGAACTCGGCGAACGATACCCAGGGAAGCTGAGCAGCGGATCCCGCTGCGGCGCGAGCCTGCTCGATGCGGTCAGATGCGCCGGTGAAGAGGCTCATAGGTCCTCGGCGACGGGCCGGTATACCGAGCCCGCGGTCGGATGAGACGATTGTGTTGCTGCTGCTCCATGACATGGGCGCACCATCCGGTGATTCGGGAACAGACAAACAGCGGGGTAGACAGTTCAGCCGGAATACTCATCAGCAAGTAGGCGACGGCCGTGTAAAAATCGAGATTCGGACGGAGCCCCTTTTCGACCAGCATGATGCGGTCGATGGTCGAAGCGATGTCATACCACCGACCATCGTGGCACAGTCGGCTTAAACGTTCCGCATGGCGCTGGATGATCGTTGACCGGGCGTCGCCCTGTTTGAGCACACGATGGCCGAATCCCATCACGCGATGTTTACTGGCGAGAGCGTTGCGCACCCAAGACTCCGCCCGTTCCGGCGTGCCGATCTCGATCAGCATCGAGGCCACGGCCTCATTGGCGCCTCCGTGGAGCGGACCTTTCAGGGTGGCCACCGCAGCCGTCAGGGCGCCGTGCAGATCCGTCAGGGTAGATGCCGTGACCCGGGCTGAAAAGGTGGAGGCATTGAACTCGTGCTCCGCATAGAGGATCAGCGACACGTTCAAGGCTTGCGTCATGGCGCTGCCGAGCTCGCCCCGTAGCTCTCCGACGATGAGGCGCAGCAGATGCTCTGCAAATCCGCCGGAGTGGTCACGCGTCACAGGTTGCCCGCCTGCCAGTCTCCGATGACATTCGGCGACGAGACAGGGAACTTGGCCTAACAACCGTATCGATTTGCGAAGGGTACTTTCCGGTGATGCGTCCTGCGCGTCGGGATCCGTCATCCCCAGCAGTGACATTCCGGTCCGCAACACGTCCATCTGGTGCAGCCCTGGACGCAGGGTTTCGAGGAACCGCTCCACCGGATCCGGCAACTGCCGATTGCGCATGATCAGATCGGAGAATGTGTGTAACTCTGTGCCTGTCGGTAATCGCCCGACCAGCAGCAGGTGGGCAACTTCTTCGAAACTGCTCCAGTCCGCAAGATCGCCGATGGCATACCCTCGATACCGGAGGCCGGAGTCTCCCTCATCTACCTGGCAGATTTCTGATTCGCCGGCGATCACGCCTTCGAGTCCTGGGCTGTAGCCGGTGTGATGTGCGACCTTAGCTGCCGCTTGTTCGTGTATGACCTCGTTCATGGGGCCTCCCTGTAGATGCGTCGTGATCGTCATAGCGAAGCAGGTCGTAGAGTTCCTGTCTGGGCATCATGCGATCAAGCCACTCTCGCTGAGTTCCGACGCACGTGAGTTCGGCCAGAAGTGTCTCGACCGCGCGCGCGGCGACACGCAACGCACTGACGGGAAACAGCACCGCGCGGTAGCCCAGGGCTTCAAATTCGCTCACACGCAAATAGGGCGTCTTACCGAACTCTGTCATGTTGGCCATGAGCGGCACGTGCACGCCGGATTGTGTCATCTCGCGGGCGAAGGCTCCGAACTCCTCCGCGGACAACAGGGCCTCTGGAAAGAGGATATCCGCCCCCGCGTCGGCATAGGCCTTGGCGCGGCGAATGGCTGCCTCCATGCCTTCGACGGCGCGCGCGTCTGTACGTGCCACAATGAGAAAATCGGGATGGCTTCGTGCCTGGACGGCAGCGGTGAGCTTGGCAACCATGTCTTCGATGGGGACCACTCGTTTTCCCGGAAGATGGCCGCACTTCTTGGCCGTTTCCTGATCTTCGAGTTGCATGCCGGCCAATCCGGCCCGTTCAAACTCCCGGACGGCCTCCCTGACCATCGACGGCGGTCCGTACCCCGTGTCTGCATCGACCAGCGCCGGGATCGCCACGGCGTTCGCGATCACGGCGGCATCGGCCGCCATCTCCGCCAGCGAGATCAGCCCGATGTCCGGCAGGCCACGCGCGGCAGAAATGGTCGCTCCCGACACATAGAGAGCATCGAACCCGGCCCGCTCAATCTGCAAGGCCGTCAGCGCGTTGAAGGCGCCGGGCATGGCGATGGTTCTGGTTGCCAATAATTCCCGCAGGCGCTGTCCTTTGCTGATGGTCGATCGCTCGGTCGTCATGTTGTGACCTTGAGGAGCGGCATCACGGTGGCGATGTCCTCCACCTGCTCCAAGTTCCAAACGGTCTCGATGAGACGGGCGAGTCGTGTCGCGCTGATGCGCCTCGATGCCAGGCGTCGGAACTTATCCTCCACTTGCTGATCCGACAGGGGACGAGTCGGGTGACCCAAGGGCAGGTCGACTTGCGTGCGGTGAGTGGTGCCCTTGGTGGTGGTGACCGTGAGACGGGTCGGCATCCGGTCGGGGTAGGCCCCGTCGAATTCCGGTAATCGAACCACGCGGATGTGACTCATGAGTGTGCGCAGCGTCGGATCAGACAGCCGTTTAGCGCTGAAGGATTGGAGTGTCAGGCGGCCGTCCAACAGGGCCGCGGCGACGCAGTAGGGAAAACTATGGTCGGCGGTTTCTCTCGTTGCGGGGCGCCACTTCTCCGGATCGCGCCCGATAATTTCTCGCGCCACCTCATAACTGCCGATCTCCACATCGGCCAGGTTGTGGATCGCGTCAGGCCCCCCTTCCGTGATCAGCTCCGCACGCAGCGTCAAGGCGGCCTCAACGGCCGTCTGGGCATGGTACTCGACCGGAACATGCTTGATGTAGGTGTCGAGAATCTTGAAGGGAACCGACGCGCCGGTCGTGGCCGGCTGACCACCAAGCTTCGGCAGTTCGAAGGGCCCGGACACCAGCTTCATGAATCCCTTGTCGCCCTCAAAAATCGGCGCTGGTCCCGTCATGCCCAGCCTGGCCAGCTGGGCCGCAAACAGACCGTTACGCGCGGCGTTCGAGAACGCGCACGCTTTCCACATGGAGAGGTCGCCGACTCGGGTTTGCCGCAGGGTGACGTTCGCCACCGCGGCCAAGTTGATCGCCTGACGCGTCTGCGCTTCCGACAGTTTCATCACCTTGGCTGCGCCGAGCGCAGAGGAGATCGGTCCGTACGTGACATGGTCCCACCCTCGAGGCCGCAACGCCGCGGCATCGCAGAGCCGGCACTGGATCTCATAGGCCAGCGCGATGGCTTGGATGACACGGGCGCCAGAGGCATGGACCGCTTCTCCCGCCGCGACGACCGCTGCGATATTGTCGGAAGGGTGGGCCGGCTCCTTCGCCAGGTAGGTGTCGTTGAAATCCAGATAGCGAACCATGGCGCCATTGGCAAAGGCCGCGAGATCCGGCAGGGTTCTGTGCCCTGTGCCCCACACCGTTGCACCGTTCAACACTTTTACCGACTGGGCCAGCTTGCGCGCAATGGAGCAGGGGGGGCCGTTCCAGGCGCCGAATGCGCAGCCCAGGCTGTCCAACAATCGTCGTTTGACCTCATGCACCACGAGGTCCGGAAGGTCGTCGTCACAGAGTGAACGCGTGTACTGTGCAAGGTGATCGGCCAACATGCTCGCGATCTCCTAGCTTCCGCTTGTTGCTCCAGGGTGCATGGGGCGTTCCGCAGGCTTGCCCCATCTCGGCCCGTTAAGGTCCTGGACTCGTCGGTATTCCGCGATGACGGCGATCAATTCCGAGATGCCTTCGCCTGTATGGGCGACGGTCCGAAGCACCGTCCGGCACTGTTCGCGTAGATCTCGCATGGTGCGGTCGGCGCCGTCATGATCGGCCTTGTTCATGACGACAATGTCTGCGACCTCCAGTAACCCCGCCTTCATGGCCTGGATCTCGTCACCGAGCCCCGGTGCCACCACCGCGACCACGATAGGAGCGATCTGCACGATTTCCAGTTCGTTCTGCCCGACGCCGACCGTTTCGATCAGCATCACATCATAGGCTGCCGCCTTCAGCACCCGGAGCGCCTCACCGGTGGTGCCTGCGAGCCCACCCTGGTGCCCGCGTGTCGCCATGCTCCGGATGAAGACCATGGGATCATTTGCATGCTGCTGCATCCGGATGCGGTCGCCCAATATCGCACCACCCGTGATGGGACTGCTGATATCGACCGCCAACACACCGACCTTCTGTCCGAGTCGCCGGTAGGCGGTGATGAGTTGATCAATCAACGTGCTCTTCCCGGTTCCAGGATATCCGGTTATGCCGATCACCGAAGCCTGCGTACGCGAAGGCGTGAGTTGCGCCAGGACTGCCGTTCCGACCGGGTCCCGGTTTTCAATGAGTGACATGACGCGCGCGATGGCCCGAATCTCACCCCTTGCGATCTGATCTGCCAGGGTCTCGGCTTCGAGCCGCATGAACGATCGATCGAGACAGGCCTGGTCCACATCACACCTTTACCGTTGCCGCTGGCTCGCAATGGCGCGGCACGTAAGAAAGTCGGGAGCTGAGCGGACGCCGTAGCGATTCGGCCAACTGTTGCGCGCAAGCTGCCACCAGCCGTTCATCGACCGGCACCACCGCGCCGGAGGCTTTCAGAGCAAAGACCACATCTTCCGTCGCCACATTGCCGGAGGCGCCCGGCGCATAGGGGCAACCACCCAGACCTCCAGCCGAACAGTCAAAGGCCGTGAGTCCATATTCGTCCCAGGCCGTGAGGATATTCGCGATCCCCATGCCATAGGTGTCGTGACAATGCAGCGACAACCGGGCCGGGTCGATGTGGGGGATCACGGTATCCAGTAACATTCGGAGGTCAGATGGTGCGGCCTTGCCGACGGTTTCGCCCAAGGACAGCTCATCCACGCCGAGATCGAGCAGTTGTTTCATGACATCCAGGACGCGCGGCGGCGCGATACGTCCTTCATAGGGACAGAACACGACGGTGGAGATGTAGGCGCGCACCAACATATCGTCACGTTTGGCTGCTCTGACGATCGGCCCAAACCGCATCAGTGATTCATCGACCGTGGCTTTGATGTTGTGCCGGGTGAAACTGTCCGAAGCGGCGGTGAACAAGGCAATCTTGGTGACGGCTGCGGCTCGGGCCCGCTCGAAGCCGCGCGCGTTCGGCACCAGGGCCGAATAGGTGACACCGGGGAGGCGTTCGATGCTCCGGAAGACTTCGTCTGCATCCGCTAACTGCGGAATGGCCGTGGGGGAGACGAACGAGCCGGCCTCGATCTCCGCTACGCCGGTTCGCGATAGGGCGTTGATCAGGGCAATCTTCCGCGCCGTGGGCAGAAAGGTGGACTCGTGCTGCAATCCGTCGCGCGGGGAGACCTCGATAATGCGGACGGACGACCGACGCAGGTCATGTGTTCCGGAGAGAGCCATGTTCCGACGTACTCGCCTCCTCCGTTTGCCGCCCGGATGTCTGAGCCCAGGACGGCAACCGCTTGTTGATAAATGCCGAGAGGCCTTCCGCGGCTTCCGGTCCACTGCGAGCGCTCGCGTTCACATCCACGCCGAGAGACCAGCAGTCGTGATCGGTCAAGGCCGGCATGCGACGAAAAAGGACTTTGCTGTCCCTGACTGCGCGAGGAGCCAGCCTCATGATGGCGTCCGACAGTTCGGCGATGCGATCGTCAAGCGCATGCGGTGGAACAATGTCATGCACCAACAGGAACCGCCGGGCCGTGGCGGCGTCGAACCTCTCGCCGGTCAGACCATACCGTCGGAGAAAGGACACCCCGGCTTTCCGCAGCAGCAATGGAGCGATGACCGCCGGGATCAATCCGAGTGTGGTTTCGCTCAGCGCAAACGTCGCATCCTCCGACGCCACGACGATATCGCAGGCTGCCAGCAGACCGAGTCCGCCTCCGAAGGCCGGCCCCTGCACCCTTGCGATGACCGGGCAAATACAGTGATCGACCGCACGGAGCATGCACGTCAGCTGTTGCGCATCATTCCTGGCGTGGGCCTCGGAGACGGGCGATTCTGCCTGCATCCAGCGAATGTCGGCTCCGGCGCAGAACACGGAACCAGCCGCAGCCAACACGATGCCTCTCAACGTGGGTTCCTGTTCCAGGGTCTCAAAGGCCTGCCCGAGTTCGGCCACCATCACACTGTCGAAGGCATTGCGCCGCTGCGGACGGTTGAGCGTAATTCTGGCCATCGTGCCCTGTGATTCAACCATGAGGGTTGCGAATCGCCGCATGGCGTCCTCCCCGGGGTGCGCCGGTCTACATGCGGAACACCGGCGCCCGACTGTCTTTGCTTGGTGCCGCTGTTGCAATGTCGAGACAGATCCCTATCACCCTGCGCGTCTCCATGGGATCAAGGATGCCGTCATCCCACAGATGGGCGCTGCTGAAATAGGGGCTCCCTTCCTGTTCAAATTGCTGCACGGTGGAATCAGTGATCCGCCGCCGTTCGTCGTCGGATAAGGGGGAGCGGTCCCGTGCCCGTTGCTGCTGCTTCACCGTGACCAGAACCTGGGCAGCCTGTTGTGCGCCCATGACCGAGATCCTGGCGTTGGGCCAGGTAAAGAGGAATCGCGGCCCGTACGCTCGGCCGCACATGGCGTAATTGCCGGCCCCGTGGGAGGCCCCGACGACGAGGGTCAATTTGGGCACGTCCGCGGTGGCCACCGCCTGCACCATCTTGGCCCCGTCCTTGATGATGCCTTTGCCTTCGTACTCCTTGCCGACCATGAACCCGGTGATGTTCTGGAGAAACAACAAGGGAATCCGGCGCTGCGAACAGAGTTGGACGAAATGCGCGCCTTTCAGCGAAGACTCTGGGAGCAGCACGCCGTTATTGGCGACGATGCCGATCAAATGGCCCATCCAATGGGCGAAGCCGCAGACCAGCGTCGGTCCATATCGCGCCTTGAACTCATGCCAGCGGCTCCCGTCCACGAGGCGTGCCATGACCTCGCGAATGTCCCAGGCCTGGCGGGGATTGCGGGGAATAATTCCATAGAGGTCGCCGGCCGGATACAGCGGCTCATCGATGCGCTCGCGCCTGATGTTCGGCGGCCGGCGCCCCAATGTGGCGACTGAGGCACGACAGAGTTCAAGCGCGTCGAGATCGTGTTCCGCCAAGTGGTCGCTGACACCCGACAGGCGCGTGTGGAGGTCGGCTCCGCCGAGTTCCTCGCTGGTGACCTCCTCACCGGTCGCGGCCTTCACGAGCGGTGGTCCGGCCAGATAAATAGTCCCGGTGCCCTTGACGATGATGTTTTCGTCGCACATCGCCGGGACATAGGCGCCGCCGGCCGTGCACATGCCCATGACGACGGCAATCTGCGGGATGCCGGCCGCGGACATGCGGGCCTGGTTAAAGAAGATCCGCCCGAAATGCTCCTTGTCGGCGAAGACCTCCGCCTGCAAGGGTAGGAACACGCCGCCTGAGTCGACGAGGTAAATCGACGGGAGACGGTTCTCCAGCGCGATCTCTTGTGCCCGCAAGTGCTTTTTGATAGTCAAGGGAAAATAGGTGCCGCCTTTGACGGTGGCGTCGTTGGCCGTAATGACGCAGAACCGTCCGGACACGGAACCGATGCCGGTGATGATCCCGGCAGAGGGCACGTGATTATCGTAAAGGCCGAAGGCGGCGAGGGGGCTCAGTTCGAGCCAGGGCGAGCCCGGATCGAGCAGGGCGGTGATCCGTTCGCGTGCGGTCAGCTTACCGCGTTGCTTCTGCAGCGCCACCGCATCGGCCGGGCCGCCCGCCTGCGAGAGCGCGAGATGCTTCTGCAAGTCGGCCGACAGCTGTTCGTAATACGACCGGTTATGGAGGAATTCTTCGGAGTCACGATTCACGGCGGTGTTCAGCGCACGCATAGGTGTGCTCCTCAGTGTTTGACGTGGAGCCCCTTCACAAAGTCCAGGATGTCCTGCATCGGTGTCGCGGGTCGAAATAACATCTGTACACCGGCCGCCTTCAGCCGCGGCACATCCTCATCGGGGATGATCCCTCCGCCGAATAGGGCGATGTCCCCGGCACCCCGTTCCCGCAGCAGGTGCAGCACCCGGGGAAACAGCGAGTTATGCGCGCCGGAATGGATGCTGAGGCCGATGGCATGGACATCCTCCTGGATGGCGGTGGCCACAACCTGCTCCGGAGTCTGGTGAAGCCCGGTATAAATGATCTCGACACCGGCATCCCGGAGGGCGCGTGCCACGAGTTTGACGCCTCGGTCATGTCCGTCCAGTCCGACTTTCCCGATCAAAACCCGCAGGGGGGCCGCTGCTATTGCCATAGCCGCACCTCCTCCAGCACATATCGTCCTTCGGCTGTCTTTCGGATATGACCGGCTTGGACCAAGGGATCATGTTCAAAGATCAACAACCAATGCTCTGCCACGGCTTGCTCCAGGACCAACCGTTTCGTGTCCAGGGTCCGGACCGGGTTGAGGTCGTATCCCATGATGTAGGGAAGAGGCAGATGCGAGACGGTGGGGATGAGATCACCCAGAAAAAATGCGGTCTCTCCATCGGACTCCACTTTCACACTTTGATGGTATCGGGTATGCCCGGCGGTGACCACGGCGGTGATGCCGGGAAGGAGTTCCGTGTCTCCCCGGATAAATTCCCACTGTCCGGCATGGGAGACGGGGGTTAAATTGTCGTGGCGATAACTGGCCCTCGTCCGTTCATTAGCCTGGACCGCGTCTTCGTATTCTCCCAGTTGAACGCAATAGGCTGCTTTTGGAAAAGCCGGTTTCACAATCTGGGCTTCTGCTGTAACGGTGTTGCCTCCCGCATGGTCGAAGTGCAGATGCGTGTTTACCACCAAATGGATGTCGTCAGGGCTGAGGCCCCGTTGTGCGAGGGATTCGCGTAACGTCGGCCTGCGCTCGACCGCAAAAATCGACTGGAATTTGGCATCTTCCTTGTCGCCGAGCCCTGTATCCACCAGGACATGTTTGCCGTGCGCGTTGATCAACAGACAGGTCAGGCTCAGCGGAATGCGGTTGAGGTCATCCGCGGGGCAGCATCGTTCCCAGAGCGTTTTCGGGACGACGCCGAACATAGCCCCGCCGTCCAATCGAAACCGGCCGTCCGTCACGGGATAGATCTCAAACGCTCCGAGTTTCATGTCCCACAGATCCTCCTATGCTCCCGGGTCTCATGTTTACCTGTGTTTCAGCGGTGACGACCAGGATGCCTCTGGCTACGCCGGTCCAACGAGGGCTTGTGAGCGCCGCGTTGAGCCTGTTCGGCAGCGTCTGGTGACCGCCGCCTCACAACACCACCGGTTCGCGGTAGGTTCCATACACCTCGCGTAATGCGCTGCAGATCTCGCCCACCGTCGCTTTCGCCAGGACCGCCTCAATGAGCGCGGGCATGAGATTCTGATGGCAGGCTGCCGTCTCCTGCACTTCCTCTAACGCGCCGGCCATTCGGAAAGGATCGCGTGATTTGCGCAGATCGGACAGCCGCGCCACCTGCTCCTGTTCCACCTCGGGACCGATCCGTAAAATGGGAATCGGCCGTTGAGTGTTCTCCACATATTTGGTGACGCCGACCAGACTCCGCTCGCCTCGTTCGAGCTCCCGCTGATACCGTTGCGACGCGTCAAGTATCTCGCGCTGCGGATAGCCACGTTCGATGGCTCGAATCATGCCCCCCATAGCGTCCAACCGGCGAAAATAGTCTTGTGCCCCTGCTTCCAGACGATTCGTCAACGATTCGACAAAATACGATCCGCCCAGGGGATCGACGGTGTTCACGGTTTCGCTCTCGGCGGCAATGATTTGTTGGGTTCTCAGGGCGAGTGTCACCGCCTCTTCCGTGGGCAGTGCCAGGGATTCGTCCATCGAGTTCGTATGGAGCGACTGGGTGCCACCCAGCACCGCTGCCAATGCCTGGAGGCTGGTCCGCACGACGTTATTCATCGGTTGCTGAGCGGTGAGGGAGCATCCGGCGGTCTGTGCATGGCAACGGAGCTGGAGCGAGCGCGGGTTCTTCGGATGATAACGCCGTTCCATTTCACGCGCCCACAGTCGTCGAGCCGCACGGAACTTGGCGATCTCCTCAAAGAAGTCGTTGTGGACGTTGAAGAAGAACGACAATTGCGGGGCGAATGCGTCGACATCGAGCCCGGCCTTCACGGCGGCGTCCACGTATGTCAGCCCGTCGTACAGAGTAAAAGCGAGTTCCTGGACAGCCGTCGAACCGGCTTCACGGATGTGATAGCCGCTGATACTGATCGGATGCCATTTCGGCACATGGGCGGCGCAGTAGGCGATCGTGTCGACGATCAATGCCATATGGGGTTCCGGAGGGAAGAGCCACTCCTTTTGCGCGATATATTCCTTCAGGATGTCGTTTTGGATGGTTCCGCCGAGTTGCGAAAACGGAATGCCGCGTTTCTGGGCAACGGCGAGGTACATGGCGAAGAGCACGGCAGCCGGCCCGTTGATCGTCATCGAGGTCGTGACCTGATCGAGCGGGATCCCGTCGAAGAGTCGTTCCATGTCGGCAAGTGAAGAAATTGCCACGCCGCAATGGCCCACTTCGCCCTGTGCTCGTGGATCATCCGAGTCGAGTCCCATCAACGTCGGCAAGTCGAAGGCCACACTCAGTCCGGTTTGGCCTTGATGAAGTAAGTAGTGGAAGCGCCGGTTGGTATCCTCTGCCGAGCCGAAGCCGGCGAATTGCCGCATCGTCCAAAGGCGGCCACGATACATGGTCGGATGGATGCCGCGGGTGTAAGGAAAGGTGCCCGGGAGGCCGAGATCCTGATCGGCATGCCAGTCTTTGAGGTGGTCCGGTGTGTAGACCGGTTCGATCGAGAGACCGGAGAGGGAGGTGAATCGAGATGTCCGCTCACTCATGACGCGGCCCTCCAGCGTACTGCCTGGAACGTCAGGGCATCTGCATCGCGGGCTGCTCTCCATGAAGATAGAATCCATGCCCGCTTTTCCTGCCGAGCCAGCCGGCTTCCACGTATTTCCGCAACAGGGGACAGGGGCGAAACTTCGGATCGCCAAGGTCCTGGTGCAAGACCTCGCAGATGGCGAGCACCGTATCCAGACCGATCCGGTCCGCCAATGCAAGGGGACCTACGGGATGGTGCGTCCCTTCCACCATGGCCAGGTCGATTTCCTCCGCTGTCGCCACGCCGTCCTCCAGCGCGAAGATGGCTTCGTTGATCATGGGAATCAGAACACGATTGACGATGAATCCGGGGAAGTCTTTGCAGACAACCGGAATTTTCCCTGCCCGTCGGACCAGGTCCAGAGCGAGGTGCAAGGTCTGCTCCGAGGTGCCGATGGCGCGCACGACTTCAACCAGGCGCATCACGGGTACAGGATTCATAAAATGAAGGCCGACGACGCGATCCGGTCGACCTGAGGCCATGCCCAGACTCGCAATGGAAATCGAAGAGGTGTTGCTGGCCAGCAGCGTGGACGGCTCGCAGACTTGGCCCAGTTGGGCAAACAGCGCCCGCTTCATGACCGCATCCTCCGGTATGGCTTCGATCACCACCTGCGCCTCTCGCAATCGCTGCAGGTGACGCATGGGATGGATGATGGCCATGGCCGCGCCGGCTTGATCGCCGCGCAGGGCTCCCTTTTCGACTGCTTTCGTCACGCCCTGCCAGAGTTTCTTCGTGGCCTCTTCCAGCACCTCTTCCGCCACGTCCACCAGCAGGACATTCCACCCGCAGGTGGCCAGTACCTGCGTGATGCCGCGTCCCATCTGTCCCGCTCCCACCACACCGATGGTCTTGACGTCGTCGATCGTCATCTCAACTCCCTGCTCCCGTGCATTCTGCCTCATCGTTCGATGATGAGCGCGAGGGCCTCGCCGCCTCCGATACAGAGAGCCGCGAGCCCTCGGCGGGCGTCCCGCGCTTCCATTGCGTACAGTAGCGTGGTCAGAATTCTGGCCCCCGTCGCGCCAATGGGATGGCCTAACGCGACGGCGCCGCCGTTCACGTTGACCTTCTTTGTGTCCAACCCCAGTTCTCGGTTGATGGCGAGCGAGACGGCGGAAAAAGCCTCGTTGATCTCAAACAGGTCGATGTCTCCAAGGGCCAATCCGGTCTGTGATAGGAGGCAGCGAATCGCCTCGATCGGTGCGATGGTGAACCATTCGGGGGCGAGCGCGGCCCCCGCATATCCTGCAATCTTGGCCATCGGCCTCAGGCCCAATCGCCGAGCCTCGTCCTCTGCCATGAGCACCAGCGCCGCTGCACCGTCGTTGCAGGACGGGGAGTTGCCTACCGTCAGGACTCCGTCGTCCTGGAAGACGGGTTTCAGCTGCCGCAGCCTTGAGAGATCAACCCGGTTGGGCTCCTCATCGTCCGTGACGACGATCGCAGCCCCTTTTTTCTGCGGGACTTCGACCGGGATGATCTCTCTGGTGAACGCACCGGACGTGATGGCTGCACGCGCGCGGCGATAACTTTCGAGGGCGAAGTCGTCCACCTCTTGCCGGGAAAAGCGGTAGGCGGCTGCACACCGTTCCCCGGCGTGGCCCATGTGAAACTGGTTATACACATCCCACAGCCCGTCCTTGATGAGACTGTCGGTCAATTCTCCATGGCCCAGCCGATAGCCCTGTCGAGCCTTTTCCAACAGAAACGGGGCACGGGTCATGTTTTCCATTCCGCCTGCCACGATGGCGCGCGCGTCTCCTAAGGCGATGGCTCTGGTTGCCATGATGACGCTCTGGAGACTGCTGCCGCAGACCTTGTTCACGGTGACGGCTCCGACCTTGTGGGGAAGTCCGGCGCCGATTGCCGCCTGCCTGGCCGGAGCCTGGCCCAGCCCCGCGCTGAGCACGCAGCCCATCACCACTTCATCGACCTGCTCCCCGGGCAGATGGATGCGGCTGATCGCCTCGGCAATGGCGAGACTTCCCAAGGTGGGGGAGGGCATCGAACTGAAGGCCCCGTTGAAGCTGCCCATGGGGGTTCGAGCCGCGCTCATGATCACGGCCCGTTGTCCGGTGCTCATAGTCGTGTGTCCCAGTTGCTGGTTTCCAAATGGTGTTTCACGATGCTCATGAAGCGATCGGCCGTTGCGCCATCGATGATGCGGTGGTCGAAGGAAAGGCTTAAGTAGCACATGGGGCGGATCGCGATGGCATCGTGGATGACGACGGCGCGCTTCTGCACGGCGCCCACGCCGAGAATGGCGGCTTGGGGCTGGTTGATGATCGGCGTGCTGAACAGGCTGCCGAATCCGCCGTGGTTGGTAATGGTGAAGGTCCCGTCTAGTACTTCCTCCGGAGCCAGGCGTTTGCTTCTGGCGCGTTGCGCCAGGTCGGCCACTTCTGTTGCGATCTGTGTCAGTCCCTTGCGATCGGCATGACGAATGACCGGAACGAGCAGGCCGTCCTCAATGGCTACCGCAATGCCGATGTGCAAGGCCTTCCTGATGACGATGCCTTGGTCGCGCCAGCAGGCGTTTACGATCGGCACGTCTTTCAAGGCCTGGGTCACGGCACTGATGACAAAGGGCAGGTAGGTGAAGGAACGACCGGTGCGGAATTGTTCGATGCCGGAGCAATCGGCCTCGAAGAACGTCGCCACGTGGGCGGACATGCGGCGGCTGAGGACCATCCGCTCCGCGATGGTGGCACGCATCTGGGTGAGGGGTACCAGTTGTTCTTCAGCAGCGAGTGGTGTCGGCGAAACGGAGTGGCTCTGCCCGGAGGTCCTTCGCTTGGCGGCGGCGTCCATGACATCTTTCTTGGTGATCCGCCCTCCCTCGCCGGTCCCCGTGACGTCCGACAGGTCGACAGCATGGTCACGGGCGACTTGCTTCACCGCCGGCGAATAGTGCGGCTCTCCGGCTGACGCAGCGCGGCGCGTCCGCACCCCCACGCCCCCCACTCGATTCATCACGGCTTCCACCGGCTCATGCTCCAGCCTGGCTAGCAGGGTTCCGACCGGGACGGTCGCGCCTTCTTGTACGAGAACCTCGCGGAGAACACCGGTGGCGGGTGATGGAATATCGAGCGCCACTTTTTCGGTTTCGACTTCCAGCAGGGGCTGATCTTTCTCCACCATGCCGCCTGGCGGGATCAGCCATTTGACGACGGTCCCTTCTGCGATGCTTTCCCCTAGCTGAGGCATGACAATATCAGTTGCCACTTCGACCTCCAGCTCTCAGCTTTCGGCGCTCAGCGGTGAACATCAGAACCTCGAAATACTCTCCGGCTGAGGGCTGAACGCCGATGGCTTCTTCACCCCCAGTTCAATAGGCCGCGAGTCTCCTGGCTCCGGAGACGATGTCGCTCACTTTAGGTAGAAAGAATTCTTCCAACGGCGTACTGAACGGCACCGGCGTGTCGGGCGGGGCGATGCGCAGGATCGGCCCGTCCAGACAGTCGAAGCATTCTTCCGCCAGCAGTGCGGCGATTTCGGCCCCGATGCCGCCGGTCTTGTTGTCTTCATGCAGGAGGATGGCTTTGCTGGTCTTGCGGACCGATTCGTAGAGGGTCTCCTTGTCGATCGGGATCAACGTGCGGAGATCCACGACCTCGAGGTCAATGCCTTCCTTGCTCAATAACTCCGCGGCTTCCAACGCCAGGTGCACCATCGCCCCATATGTGATGACCGACAGGTCGCGACCGATTCGTTTCACCTCGGCCTTGCCGAGTGGCACGACAAAATCCTCCTGCGGCAAGACAACCTTGATGCGGCGATAGAGAAACTTGTGTTCGAAATAGAGAACCGGGTTGGGATCGCGAATCGCGGCCTTCAAGAGGCCCTTTGCATCATACGGCGTGGACGGTGCCACGATCTTGAGCCCCGGTGAATGGAAGAACCAGCCTTCGGGGCATTCCGAATGGAACGGCCCACCATGGACACCGCCTCCAAAAGGCGCCCGGATGACCAGGGGCACCGCTGCGCCCCACCGATAGTGGTTTTTGGCCGCGACTTCGGTGATCTGATCGAAGGCGCAGGAAATGAAGTCCGCAAACTGCATCTCGACGACCGGACGTAATCCCATCATGGCCGCGCCGATTGCCGCTCCGACGAAACCGGATTCCGACAGGGGCGTATCAAGCACGCGCCATTCGCCGTATTTCTGCAGGAGGCCTTTCGTCACCTTGAACGCCCCGCCGTACGTGCCGATGTCCTCCCCCATGAGAAACACCCGTTCGTCCCGAGTCATTTCTTCGTCCAGGGCCTGTGAAATGGCATCGACGTACGTGACTTCGTGGGTGGTCGTTGCGGTGGTCATGCCGACACCTCATCGAGTGATGCAAATACGCCGGTCAGCGTCTCAGCTCCTTCCGGGAGCGGGCTCTGTTCAGCGAACTCCGTGCCGGCGTCGATTTCTTTCCTGGCACGCTCGCCCACATCGTGGAAATAGGACTCGTCTGCATAGCCGAGTGTCATCAGCAATCGTTCTGCGCGGAGGATCGGATCTTTGGCCTTCCATTCCTCCAACAATTCGTGCGGCACATACTTGGCCGCGTCGTGTTCGGAATGCCCGTGCATGCGCATGGTCTTAAACTCCAGAAAGGTCGGTCCGTTGCCCGCTCTGGCGTTCGCGATGGCCCGGCGGCAGGAGAGGTAAACGGCGGCGACATCGTTGCCGTCCACAATTTCACCCGGCATGCCATAGGCTTTCGCCCGTTCGACCACGTCCGTAATCGCCATTTGATAGCGCACCGGGGTGGAGTAGGCATATTGATTGTTCGTGCAAAAATACACGACCGGGAGCCGCCGAACCGCCGCGAAGTTCATGGCTTCATGAAAATCCCCGCGGCTCGTCCCCCCGTCGCCGGTCCCGGCAAATGCCACGCGCGCTTCTCCCCGGATCTTGAAAGCAAGCGCGGCGCCGGCCGCGACCGGCAGATTGTCGGCCAAGTGGCTGACAAATCCGATCATCCTCCGTTTCAGGTCGCCCATGTGGACGTTGCCGTCTTTTCCTTTAGTGGGGCCGGTTCGTTTGCCGAGGTACTGCGCAAGGATTTCCCCCGGCGTGAATCCGCGAATCAGAAAGGCGCCCATATCACGGTGGAATGGGGCGATGACATCATCGGGCTGCAATGCCGAGGCGTAGCCGACAGCAATGGCTTCCATGCCGTGGCTGGTGTACACACCGCCGACGATGCGTCCCTGTCGATAGAGGGCGCTGATCCGGTCCTCCAGACTTCTCGTCAGCCGGAGGTACCAGTACATGTTCAGGAGGTCGCTGCGCGGGATGTCGTGCGATAGGGATGCCTGATCCATAGCTCCTCCTCCTGTCCCGGGCGTCCCGGGTCTTATTACAACGCGGGCAGATCCCTCCAGAGGAACAGCGGTTGCTTTTCCCTGCAGAGGTGACAGTCAGCCGGCTCCCACTGGGGCATCTCCAGATCGACGCTGAAATAAAAGGGGTAGGTGCTGGTCAGTTCGGCCATCAATGGAAACTGACCGCTGTCGCGTCGGGCAAAAACCATCATGCCCGCCACCTGTCCGCCGTGATCGGTGACGACGGTCCCCAGTTTGTTGACGCACATGCCTCGCGTTGTCACGTCATTCAACGCGAGGAACCGTTCCCCGGCTGAGACGCTGCCATGGACGATGTCGGTACCGATTTTGCCCGTCTGTGGATTGAACGGCGTGAGGGCGACGCGGATGGGTAGCCGCGTGGCGAGGAGGTCGCTGGTGCGTTGAGCCAGCAGGCGAGCGTCTGATGATGTGGTGATGATCCCGTCCGGCGGATCGTTTCCAAACGTGTCCACGATCCATTCGGCCATGTTCAAGGCGATGCGTGTGATCAGGTCCGGGAACCGGGCAATGGATTCGAAGCGGAGGTACACGCCCGTGTGGTGACCGGAGACCACCTCGACATGGCTGTCGAAGTACAGGGCCCGGGAGCTACGCAGCAGTTGCTGGATATCCCGGGACGACAACGTGGGGTGCGGGGTCTCGCGAATGAGGTGATCGAGTCTGCTGTCGATCTCGGGCCCTTCATAGAGCGTTCTCTGCCGTTCCACCAGCTCCAGAGTGGCGGCATCCGCGGGTTTGTCGATGGATGGCAGCATGATGGTCACGCGCTCCTCTCGTCCGGCGCCGCAATCGTGGTGCGAAGGATGCCGATCGGTTGGATTTCCAATTCAACGACGTCTCCCGGTTTGAGGTAGCGATCCAACTCCAAGCCGCAGCCGCCGCCGACCGTGCCGGAGCCCAGCAGATCCCCGGGATAAATCGTTTCGTCCCGAGACACATGCTCAATCATCTGCGGGAATGACCAGTGAATCGAACCGAACCGTCCCCGCGACCAGACTTCTCCGTTGATGCGGGCGATCATCTCCAGGGCGGCGAGATCCGGGATGTCTTCGGGTGTCACGATGCAGGGGCCGATCGCCGTCGCGAAGTCTTTTCCCTTGGCGGGACCGAGGCGACAGGCCATCTCCTGAAATTGAATATCCCTCGCGCTGAAGTCATTCATAATCGTGTAGCCGGCAATGTATCCGGATGCGTCACGCTCGGAGATATTCATGCCTGTGCGACCGATGATGCAGGCCAGCTCGAGCTCGTAGTCCAGTTTCTGTGTCCGCAATGGCCAACGCAGCCGTTGGTCAGGCCCGATGATCGTCCGGTGATTGCCTTTGTAGTAGACGGGGGCCTTGTACCATTCAGGCGGAATCGGTTGGCCCCGCCGTTTGGAAGTGGCGGCAATGTGGTCTTCGAAGGCGATGAAGTCGCGCAGGGATGACGGAGTGGGAAGCGGAGCAGTCAGGGATACGGTGCCGGGATCATACGAAATTGTTTCACCGGCCGGGCCTGTGGCGAATGCGCCCAGGTGCACCGCATGGGTCAACGCCTCCCGTGCCGCGTTCATGGCGGAGGCGCCGCCCGCCAAAAACTCCGACATGGTTGAGGGGAGCTGCGCATCGGCCAGGCGGCGGGGCTGCGGTTCCCCCTGATCGGCCAGTCGGCGGGCATAGGCCATGTTGAGATCAATGATAACCTGTCCCAGGCCTGCGCCGATTCTGGTGAAAGTGCCGACGGGGGTGGGGACATTGAAGCTCATGAGTTTCATGGACGACTCCAACTCATGGCGTAATCTTTGAGTTCGATCGTTTCAAATTCCGATGTCACCGCGAAGGGCTGTCGAGACTCGATCATGACGGCGACTTCGCTGGTCTGGTCTTTCGTTTTGCTGGCGGCCACGGCCTGAGGATGTGGCCCGTGATGAATGCCCTGGGGATGCAGCGTCAACATGCCGGCCCGAATGCCCGCCCGGCTGAAGAATTCTCCCCGGTGATAGAACAGGACTTCGTCATAATCCATATTGCGGTGGTAGAACGGCACGCGCAGCGCCTGGGGATCGGTCTCCAAGGGTCGTGGCGCAAACGTGGAGATCATGAGTCCCCCTGCTTGAAACGTGGCATGCACGCTGGGAGGAAGGTGATAGCGTGGGCTGATGACAGGGCGAAAGTCACGGACGTTCAATTTCGCCGCCCACAGGTCGCCCTTCCAGCCGACGACATCCATGGGATAGTAGGGATAGATGACGCGGGTCTCTTCCCCGTCGCGCGTAATACACACCTCCCATTCCCGCCTGCTCTTCGAATCCTCCGGCGGCGGACCGAGTTCCGGTACCATGATGACGCCAGGATCAAACAGCGCATGCCGACCGAGCGGACCCCGTTCAGGCAGGGTGACCGGCGCCCTGGTTTCAACGATCAGGAAGAGGCCCTCGCCCTGTGCCGACTCGACATGCACTCTATACGTAGTGCCTTTCGGGATGACGAGATAGTCGCCTGGCTCGTAGGGTAACAGGCCATAGTCGGTTTCGAAGCGTCCCTGCCCCTGGTGGACGAAGACGATTTCGTCGCCGCCGGCATTGCGCACGAAATGTGTCATCGTGCTTCGCCGTCGAGAGATGCGTACGCGCGCATCAGCGCTTTGGAGAATCGTGACCGGTCGCCCGTCGGGTGTGCGTTGATCGGGGGTCGGTAATTCGGTGCAGGTACAGGCTCGTGGTCGCAGAGGCCCTTCGATCCTGCTCCATTCGGTCGGAGGACGACGGTGATAGAGATGCGAGGAAGGGCCGGAGAATCCCTGCCGACCGTGCTCTTCCTCGTACAGGCCCTCGGGGATGCCCACGTGGGCCTGGCCGGGGGCGGCGCCTTGTCTCACCAGATACATCGGGAACCTCCTGACTGCTCAGGTGTGGCTCGATGTTTCAGGATGCGTGCTGAAGAGATGTGGCCTCAGCCGTTTCAAACGGAAGCGGCAAGGTCTCGTAGTCGACGATCGTGCGTGTTATTCCTCTCGTTTGATCTCGCTCGATATCCCGATAGAGCGCCTCGACGGTCGCTCGTACGAACGTTTTGGATTCCTCTAACCCGTGCTGCCGCTGAGTCAATTCGAGGAAGAGTCCGCACCCGGGGAACAGGGGATACGTAAAGCGTTGTCTCAGCGGCCCAAACCCGTCCCTCCCGTCTTTAATATCCCCGCTGAACCTGACGCCCTGAGCTTCCCATTCGCGGCACACTGCGTCGATATCGTCGACTTCAAGCGCGATATGTTGGACGCCCTCGCCATATTTCTCGATGAACTCGCAGATCTGGGACTTCTGCTCTTTGTTTCGCCCCTGCATCAAGGCGATCTTCGCATCGCCCCTCTGGACGACGACGGTGTCCATGGAGGACTTGTCGCTTCCCACATCCTGCGCGGCCCAGGTGACATGAAATCCGAGAATGTGCGTGAAGAGATAACGTGTGGCTGCCAGATTGTTTACGCACAAGGTGACGTGGTCAATGCCGATGGCTTCTTTCATGACGGTTCCTCCTGCTCGGTATCCCTGGAACCTCAAGTCGTCTTACCCACCGCCGTTGTCGTGCATCGATCATGAGTCGACTATATAACAAAAGAGTTGCATCATTCAATATAGTTTTTGTATTATTTTAATGCGTCGCAAGAGAAAGGCAATTGCGACATGCTCGATCTGAGTTGGTCGAGACGAAGTGCCTTCAAGGCTGATGCAGAGAGCGAGTGGAAAGAGGGAATGATATGGAGAACGTATTAATCGTATCGATGGCGGAAACACAATCCTCTTGCAGGTGGGGAGGTGCGCCATGCCGTTTTACGACGACGTTCGTGCTGAGGTGCTTCGGCACGGTGCGATCCACAATTCATTTCTGACACGCTTTCGGGCCGGCGACGTGAGTGATGAAGAGTTTCATGAATTCGCCGTGCAGTTCTACAGCTTCGCGCGATTTTTTCCTCGCATCCTGGCCGCCCAGTTGGTCAACACAGAGGATGAGGCTGTTGCTGATGAATTGACCAGGGTTCTCTATTCGGAACTCGGCGATGGGCTGGTCAAGAATCGACATGAATTGTTGTACCGGCGGTTTCTATGCTCCATCGGCATTTCCATTCACGACGCGATGATGACCCCGATGCGCGCCTCCACGCGTGCGTACATCGATGGCATGGAAGGCCTGTACGGCAGCCGAAACCATGCGACGGCATTGGGCGCATCGTTTGGTCTGGAGAACATGGCCATTACGATGTGGGATCAGCTGATTCCAGGCCTCTCGATCATACGGACCACCCGATACCCTCACATGGATATGACCTACTTTACGTTTCACCGGCAACTCGAGTCTGAGCACGAAAAAGCTATGGCGCAGGCCATGGAGGCGGTCGACGGCACGGGATCCGTCTCGCAGGCTGGCATGACGGATCTGGAGAAGCGTGAGTTTCGCCTCGGGATGAACGCGGTGCTCGATTATCTCCAAGGATTTTGGATGGGGTTGGACCGGGAACCGGCTGGTGCCATGCAGGGATGGGCCAGGCCGGTGCCACAGCTCCCCAGCGAGTGGCGCGGATAATCTCGTCGCCCGGCCAGGGATGGAGGCGTCCATGCCGCGGTCGTGGATCAGCCGGTATGATCCGGGTGTTCCTGCCACTGCCGACTATCCGGAATGGACCGTTCCGGATTTGCTCCGACGCTCTGCCTCACGCTTCCCCGATTCTCCTGCGCTCTCCTTCTACGGGACGACCCTTTCCTTCCGAGAGCTGAACGAGCTCACGACCCGCTGTGCCTTCGGTCTGCGCCGGCTTGGCGTGCGGGCGGGTGATCGCGTGGCACTCATGCTGCCGAATATCCCGCAGGCGGTCATTGCCTACTACGGTGTGTTGAAAGCCGGGGCCGTCGTTGCGCCGATGAATCCGCTCTCTGTCGAGCGCGAAATTCAGAGTCAGTTGATGGACGCAGGGAGTGAGACGATCGTCGCCTTGGATCTGTTGTATCCACGAATCCAGGCCGTCCGCGAGCGCGCAGGCCTGCCGAAACGGATCATTGTCACCAGCCTGCGGGATTTTCTGCCGACCGCAAAACGACTATTGTATCCGATCAAGGCCTGGTGGGCGAAACGCTGGATCGTGGTGGAGAAGAGTCCGCCGGTCTATGGCTTTCTCGAGCTCCTCGATGCGGCATTCCCGGGAATGGACGTGGGTGACTCGCCCTTGCCCTTGTTGGAGCCCGACTCGCTGGCACAGATTCAATACACCGGCGGCACGACCGGCTCGCCCAAAGGCGTGATGCTCACGCATCGAAACGTGCTGGTCAGCGCGCTACAGGGCCGCATGTGGTGTTCGAATTTCCGTGAGGGCCAGGAAGTGTTTCTTGGCGCGGTGCCGCTGTTTCATTGTTATGGATTAAGCACGTGCCAGAATCTTGCCGTGGCGACGGGTTCTCACATCGTGTTGCTCCCGCGTTTTCACGCCGGCGAGGTCGTGAAGGCCATCCAGAAACATCGTGTCACCATCATGTCCGGTGTCCCGATGATGTTCTCCATGATCACCGATGTGGCCAAGGCGCGGCGGCACGACTTGCGTTCGATTCGTGTCTGTCTCTGCGGAGCCAGCCCGCTCCCGGCCGAAGTGCAACAGGAATTTGAACGGTTAAGCGGGGTGACCATTTCAGAAGGGTACGGGTTGACCGAAGCGGGTCCCACGACTCACTGCAACCCGATTCAGGGCACGCATCCCCGCGGCTCGATGGGGCTGCCGTTTCCGGACACGGATGCGCGGATCGTGGATCTGGAGACCGGGCGCAGAGACGTGCCGATTGGCGAGGCCGGGGAACTCATCGTTCGCGGGCCGCAGGTGATGCGGGGTTATTGGAATAAAGAGGCGGAGACGCAGGCCGTGTTACGGGAGGGGTGGCTCTATACCGGGGACATCGTCAGGCGTGACGAGCAGGGATTTTTCTTTTTCATGGATCGCAAGAAGGATGTGATCAAACCGTGGGGTGAGACGGTCTACCCGCGAGAGGTGGAAGACATTCTGTTCCAGCATCCCGCCGTGCATGAAGCCGCAGTCGTCGGTATTCCTGATCGTCATTACGGGGAAGCGGTCAAGGCGTTTGTCGTGCCCGCCCAAGGAGCATGTGTGACCGAACGGGACCTGATCGAGCATTGTCGCAAGTCGCTGGCGCGGTTCAAGGTTCCGGCGGTGATCGAATTCCGCACCGAATTGCCGCGGACCATCATCGGCAAGGTGCTGCGAAGAGCGCTACGTGATGAGTCGGGGGCGCCTGTCGTGGATGCTTCGCCGTCACGGAAGGCGATGTGACGGGCTGGAAGGAGGCTCTGTGAAGCAGGTAGTGGTCACGGCCGGTGCGCGAACTCCTATCGGCAACTTCGGCGGCGCGCTGAAGGATGTCACGCCCCAGAGGATGGGAGAGTTGGCCGTGCGAGAGGTGATCGCACGCGCCCAGGTCGATCCTCGAATCATCGATGAAGTAATCATCGGTTCCGTCGGACATACGAGCGATGCCTACAACGTCGCGCGTGTCATCGCTCTTCTGGCAGGCATTCCCGTACGAACGCCCGCCTATTCGGTGCAGCGCAACTGTTCCTCCGGCCTCCAACCGTTCGTCAACGCATACCAAAATATCCAGAGTGAGGATGCGGATGTGCAGATCGTCGGCGGGGTCGAAAGCATGAGCCGCGCCCCGTTTGTTTCGCGGGACATGCGATGGGGGAAACGACTGCGCCACGCGGAATTCATCGACAGCATTTGGGAAGGATTGACCGATGCCTTTTGTGGTCAGTTGATGGGGCTGACGGCGGAGAATCTGGCGGAAGAATTCGGCATCAGCCGTGAGGAACAGGATCGGTTTGCCGTGGACAGCCATCGCCGTGCGTTCAAAGCCATTCGGGAGGGGCGATTGAAGGACGAGCTGTTTCCGGTCAGCATCCCCAAATCAGTGGGCGGGCGGGACGTGGCGCCGGTCGCGCTGACGCAGGATGAAGGGCCGAATGTCGGGTTGACCGAACAGCAACTCGCGCTCTATCCGCCGCTGTTCAAGGAAGGCGGCACCGTCACGGCGGGCAACAGTTGCCCGCTGAACGACGGCGCGGCGGCGGCGATGGTCATGTCTGCCGCACGTGCGCGCGAGCTGAACTGTCGGCCGCTCGGACGCCTCAGAAGTTACGCGTTCGTCGGCGTGGATCCTACCCGCATGGGTATCGGTCCGGCGGAGGCGTTGCCGTTAGCCCTCACACGTGCCGGTTTGAGTCTCACGGACCTGGAGTTGATCGAAGTGAATGAAGCCTTTGCCGCACAATACCTTGCGGTGGAGCAAGTCTTGGGGCTCAAGCGCGACCGCGTCAATGTGAACGGCGGAGCCATTGCGCTGGGACACCCGGTCGGTATGACCGGGACGCGTCTGGTGCTCGCGCTGCTCTATGAAATGCAGCGGCGAGGCGCTGCGCTCGGTGCAGTGGCCATGTGCGTCGGAGGCGGGCAGGGGGCGGCGATGGTGCTGGAGCAGGTCTGAGAAAGAGTGGTGAGCGATCAGTCGTGAGTGAGCCGTAGGAACGACGATGGTATCCATCCGAAACGTGTGGTGACGCCATGTACATCTATAAAGTCGGTGTCGTAGGGGCGGGCACCATGGGTGCGCAAATCGCGGAAGTCGTGAGCTACGCCGGTCTGCCGGTGGTGGTGGCGGATAGACAGGACGATCTGGCCAGGCAAGGGGTTGCGGCGGTGCGCAGGATCTACCAGGCCCGCGTGGACAAGGGCAAGATGACGCCCGAACAACTGGAAGAAAAAATGTTGCTGGTCGGCGCGTCGACGAACCTCGAAGACCTCAAGGATGTCGATCTGGTGATCGAGGCCGTGCCGGAGGATCTGACGCTGAAACAGCAGGTATTCCAGGAGCTCGATCGACTCTGTCCGCGAAGCGCCATCCTGGCGAGCAACACCTCCGCACTCTCCATCTCAGCGCTGGGGGCTCGAACCGGGCGGCCCGGTCAGGTGATCGGATTGCATTTCTTCAATCCGGCCTATGCGATGCCGCTGGTCGAAGTCATCCCCGGACTGGCGACCGATCCGCACACGGTCGATGACGTGGTCGGTTTTGCGGAAAGTCTCCGGAAGACGCCGGTGATCGTGAAGGAGTGTGCGGGGTTCCTCGTCAATCGACTGCTCTCACCTTATTTGAATGAGGCTGTCTGGTGCCTTCAAGACAGCGGCCTCTCTATCAAAGACATCGATCAGGATATGGTGTCCTTCGGCATGCCTGTTGGTCCCTTTGCCCTCTTGGATAGTGTCGGGTTGGATATTGCGCTGGAGGTCGCGAGGATTCTCCACCGATCGTATGGGCCGCGGATGGCACCGGCGCCGTTGCTGGAGGCGTTGGTCAAGGCGGGACGAACAGGCGTCAAAGCGGGACATGGCTTTTACGAGTATGGGAGCGGAGACGAGCAAGCCGGTACTCAACGCCTTGAAGACCTCGTGCAGCAGTTTCGGCAGCTCAGTGGATGGCATCGGCGCGACTGGACGAGGGCACGGCCTCTGTTGGCCATGGTGAACGAGGCGGTCATCGCGCTGCAGGAAGGTGTGGCGTCGGCGCGTGATATCGATCTCGCGGTCGTGGCGGGAACGGGATTTCCGAATGACAAGGGAGGGCCACTGCACCTTGCCGACCAGCTGGGAATCGATCAGGTCCTTCGGCAGCTGGACGAGTTCATGCAAAGCCTGGGAATCCGGTTCTGGCCCGCGCCGATGTTGCGACGAATGGTGGATGCCGGTTTTACCGGGCAGCCGGCCGGGAGGGGCTTTTTCCAATACTGACGTGCCCATGCCGGATCGTCGGTCAACGAGCCGCCCTGGACATGGGCACTGTCTCCCGTCGATCCACGAGCAGGTGAGCCAACCATTGAATCATGCGAGGTTCGTATGACTACAACAACCGACTCGATGCTCTCGTGCAGCGTGGACGGGGCGGTGGCCACGCTGGTGATCAATCGTCCTCCGGCGAACGCGCTCACGCCCGACCTGCTCACCGAGCTGAGCAGGGCCTTCGGTCACTGTGCGGAGGATGATGCCGTCAAAGCGGTGGTATTGACCGGGACGGGCCGGTTCTTTATCGCGGGGGCAGACATTCGCCTGTTGGCGTCGATTGCCTCGGCGCAGGAAGGCGAAGCGATAGCGCAGCAAGGACAGGCCATCTTGAACCGTATCGAAGCGTTGGAGAAGCCGGTCATCGCGGCGATCAATGGTGTCTGCCTCGGGGGAGGTCTGGAACTCGCCATGTGTTGCCACATTCGCCTCGCGGCTGAAGGCAGCCGGTTGGGCCAGCCGGAAATCAACTTGGGCATCATGCCAGGTTTTGGGGGCACCCAGCGGCTTCCGAGAATCGTCGGTCAATCGAAGGCGAGAGAGTTGATCTTGACGGGGGATCCGATCTCCGCACAGGAGGCCAAGTCGCTCGGGCTCGTGTCTCATGTCCTCCCGCCGGAAGATCTCCTGCGTCACGCTCAAGGCATGGCACGCAACATGGCCTCCAAGGGCCTGGCGGCACTACGCGCCTCGCTGCGAGCGATACGTGGCGGCCATGAGTTGACGTTACAGGAGGGCCTGGCGTTGGAGGCGCGCCTGTTCGGCGGGCTCTGTGAGACGGAGGATAAGAGGGAAGGCGTGGCCGCCTTTTTGGAGAAACGTCAACCGCATTTCGTCGACCGCTGAGCACCGGTGACGATCAGGCAGTCGATGACATGAAAGGGACGACATGGCACCGGCGCGCGGCAAGCGGGCGTTGGCTTTAGGCGGAGGAGGCTTCACGGGCTACCTCTTCGAGATCGGCGCGTTGACCGCCCTCGATGACTTGGTCGAGGACGGCACCAGTATGAATGACCTTGATCTGTACGTCGGTGTCAGTGCCGGAGCCGCGGCGGCGTCTCTGATCGCCAATGGTGTCACCCCGGGTGAGATTTTGGAGACGAATCTGTCCGGAACCAGGCCCTACTATTTCGATCATCGCAACGTCTTCTCGCCCGCCATCGGAGAAGGGCTCAAGACCGTCTGGCGCGTTACCCGCCAGTTGATTCCCCTGCTCAAACTCTATGTGCGGCACTATCGCGAGATGACGCTCATCGATCTTCTTGATAAGGCGCAGGATGCGCTCCCCAGCGGCATCTATACCTTGGAGCCGTTCGCTGCCTATCTCTCGGCGATCTTCAGGGCGAGAAAACTGAGCGACACCTTCGCCGGACTCGCAAAGGAACTCTATATCCCGGCCATCGATCTCGAAACCGGCGAGGGGGTGATGTTCGGTGACGAGGGCTGGCGGGAGGTTCCCATCTCCCGTGCCGTCACCGCCTCTTCCGCGGTGCCCATCTACTTTTGTCCCGTGCGGATCCAAGGTCGCGATTATATCGATGCAGGGATCGGCCGCATGGCGTTTTTTGAGATCGCCGTTCACAAGCACGTGGATTTCATGATCATGATCAATCCCATGGCACGGGCACCCCAGCGCCGGTCGTTGCCCGGCGGGACAGCCGAGAGGCGAGTGCGGGAGCGGGGGTTTCTGTCCATCGGCGAGCAGGCGTCCAGGATCAACTTCGATGCCCGTTTTTCCCACGCGTTAGAACGTTTCCAGCATGACTATCCGGACAAAGAAGTTCTGGTCATCTCGCCGGTGGAAGAGGATGCGCTGTTGTTCGAGCGGAGTTTTCTGAGCTACCGCGACCGTATCCATCTTCTCCGGGCCGGATACATGTCGGTGACGATGATGGCCAGGGACCGATTCGAAGAGTTGTCGGCGCAGTTCGCCCGTCATGGTGTGGCCCTGTCACGTATGAAATTCGAGGAACGGGCTCGAGGACGGCTTGCCGGGCTTGATCCGGCGGGGACCGTGGTCGTCCCGCGCGCGCCTCAGTCCGTCGCGGCACCGGCCCGCGTCGGCGGGGTCGGAGTGGCCTGGCGGAAGGCGAAGTAGTAGAAGCAACGGAGGGCACCGATGGCGACCAGGGGGCCTCTCTTCAACGGTTCGCTCGCGGCTGCCGAAGCTGCGCGCGATACCCGCGCCTATTCAGGGTTCATTTCAGGTCTGTTCGAGGGAAAGGTCCGCCGACACCTATTTGCCGACATTGCGATTCCTGCGACCAGCGAGGCTGCGAACGTCTTTCTCGATCGGCTCAGGCGTGTGCTGATCGAGCGGGTGAATCCGGAAGCGATTGACAGGGAGGGGGCCATCGGCGAGGACGTGTTTGCCGCGTTGAGGGGGATCGGTGCGTTCGGGATCAAGATCCCCTGCCGCTACGGCGGGCTCGGGCTTTCTCAGTCGGAGTACCACGCGGTGGCGACCCTGCTGGGCAGCCATGATGCGGCGACCACCGTCCTTCTCTCGGCCCACAACTCGATCGGGGCGGCCGAACCTGTCAAGTTGGTGGGGAATCAGGAGCAACAAACGCGATGGTTGCCTCGTTTGGCGAAAGGCACGATTTCGGGATTTGCGCTGACCGAAAAGGCGGCGGGGTGCGATATCTGGGATCTGCACACCTATGCGATTCCCATCCATGAAGGCGGTGAGTTGGTCGGCTACCGGCTGACCGGCGATAAGTTGTATACGACGAATGCCCCGCGGGGGAATCATGCTTTCCTGGCCTCACTGCTCGTGGTCATTGCGCAAATCGTGGACGCGGCTGACGAGGTGCATCGCCCCAAAGAAGCACGAAAGTTCGGGGCGTTTCTCGTCAATACGCAGTCGCAGGGATGCCATTGTACGCGGCTCAGCTTTATGGGCGTGCGGGGCATCTACAATGGACAGGTGCATCTGCGCGAGGTGTTCGTGCCGGTGGCGGACCGGTTGGGCGAAGAGGGCGACGGCCTACGACGAGCCCTGGAAAGTCTGACGGTGGGGCGGCTCACGCTGCCTGCCGCCTGCTTGGGCAATCTCAAACAATGTTTATGGTTCGCTCGACAGCGAGCGCAAGAGCGTGTGCAGTATGACCGTCCGATCGGTGAACATACGGACATCGGTGCCAAGCTGGTCTTGATGGCCTCGCGGGTGTTGGCGCTGGAAGCCATCGTGAAGATCACTGGTATCTGGGCCGATAGCAAGCAAGATGTGCGGCTGGAGTCTGCGGCCGCAAAAATTCTCGCGACGGAATGGCTGCTGGAGTCGTTGCTGGACTTGTTTCGCATCTATGGCGGGCGTGCATTTGAGACGCCGGACTCGCTCCGGCTCCATGGAGATGTGCCGGTGCCGGTTGAGCGGATGATCCGCGACGCGCTCATTAATGTGATTTGGGAAGGAACCAACGGGATCTTGACGCTCTGGATCGGGCGGGAGGGGCTGGCGGAGTTTTTGACGCATGGCCAGGCGTTTCTCGACTACCAGGTTGCCGAGATGTTGCGGGCGGCGCCCTTTTTCATGAAGACTGCGGCCAGGTCGGTTCATGCCCTGTCCGCCTTCGAGAAGCACGGCGGGACAGTCGGCACATTCGATCGCGTGTGGGAGCCGTTTGTGGCGCGAAAGAGTCGCGAACTCGCGCAGACGACCCTTTGGGTTGCGATACGCGATCGGCAGGGCTTGGCGCGGAAGCAACTTCTGACGAATCGCCTGGTCAAAGCGGCGATGCATCTCTTTGCCGTCGAAACGTTGCTGTGGTACAAGTCGCGCGAGCAGCTTCGAGATCAGCCTCATATCCAGAGTCTGGTAACGTATTTCTGCTCAAAGGTGAAAGGGGAATTTGATCCCTCGCCGCTGCTGTCCTGGCGGACGTCGGGGTGGGATGACGATACCTATCTGTATCCGGTGGCCAAAGCCATTGTGTCCGGCCGGCTGGATTGGTTGGAGGAGGGCATCATTCGTGGTCAGGCGACCGAGTCCGGTGTGGCAAGTGGAGCGGAACGGTTGGTGGGCGCCTCTCTCTCCGAGTGAGCCCGGGGCCGGACGGCTATGCTGGGGACTGTTCTACATGAGGTCGGTTCGACCGTGCCGGAGGGTGATGACGATGTTGGTGAGGGGGCGCTGATGGAGATTGCCCGGTATTTCGACGTGGTCAAGGAACGGTATGGCCTCAGCAGCGACTATGCCCTCGCGAAAAAATTGGGCATTGCTCAACCGGAAGCGAACCTGATGCGGCGCGGGCTGAAAATTCCCAAGCCGGAACTCTGCATCAAGATAGCCAAGTTGCTCGACCGGAATCCGGTGGAACTCCTGCTGATCGCGCAAAAGGACAAGGCGCCCAAGCAGGCCAAGGAATACTGGACCCTGGCCCTGACTGCGGTGGACGTGATGTTACACGTTCCCAAACATCCGCGTTACTTGCCGAAGAAGGTCGAAGCCATCGGGCGGGAACTCAAGCAATTGGAGGCGCAAACCCTCACGTATGAAGGCGCGGCTGCGAACGCCGAGGCGGTTCGGTTGATGGAGACGGCCGAGCGTTCGGTCGATGCGATGATGGAACGATGGAATATCTGGAAAAAGGGTGAGGCCCTCTATCCCAACTATCTGCTGGCCAACCAGGCGGCGGCGCGACGGCATGTGCGGATTCGCCGCCTGCTCATCCTGACGCAGTCGCAAATGAAGGATGAGGCGACGGTCGCCGATGCCATCCAGGTCATGGATGATCAGCGGCGCGCAGGGATCAAGATTTTCTATGCGTTTCGCGAGGCCCTGGTTCATTCGCCGACGTTCCAGCGATTGGAGGAAGATTTTAGAAAATACGGCGCGGCCGAGGATATGAACACCGCGATGTTCGATCGCGAGGTGTTGATCTTTTCTCAAACCTACGGAACCGTTCCGCTGGGCATGGTCGGGACCCCCACACCGATTACGATGATCAATCGCCTGCAGATTTCTTGGAAGCCGGAGATGATCAGGGAACTCGATCCGGCGCCGCTCTTCGACATGACCCGCTACGTGTTCGACTACCAGGGCCCCGGTCCATTTCACGAGCAGTTGGCCTACTTCAAGAGGTCGATCCGTGAACTGCCCATACGAGCCGTATAGAATCAAGGTCGTCGAGCCGATCACATTCACCTCCCGCGAGGAGCGATGCCGATTGCTCCACGAGGCCGGCTTCAATCTCTTCCAGCTTCCTGCGGAGAGTGTGGCGATCGACCTGTTGACGGATAGCGGCACCTCCGCAATGAGTGATTCCCAATGGGCCGGGCTGATGCTCGGCGACGAATCCTACGCCGGCAGCAAGAATTTTTATCACTTCGAGGCGGCGGTGCGCTCGCTGTGCGGGTATCGCTATGTGGTGCCCACGCATCAGGGGCGGGCGGCGGAGCATGTGCTGTTTGCGGCCGTCGTCAAGCCCGGCATGTGCGTGCCCAACAATATGCACTTCGACACCACGCGGGCCAACATCGAACATCGGGACGCCGAGGCGCTCGATCTCGTGATCAAGGAGGCCTACGATCCGCATTGCGAGCTGCCGTTCAAAGGCAACATGGATGTGGACCGCCTGGAAGCGATCATCGAACGAGTCGGGCCCGATCGGGTTCCGCTCGTATTGATCACCATCACCAACAACAGCGGCGGTGGGCAGCCTGTCTCGATCGCGAATATTCGCGCGACCAGCCGGTTGCTGAAGCGCTACGGCATCCCCCTGTTCTTCGATGCCTGCCGGTTTGCGGAAAATTGCTTCTTCATCAAGGAACGGGAACCCGGCTATGCCGATGTGCCGGTACGGGAGATTGCCCGGTCGCTGTTCAGTCTGGGTGACGGCTGCCTCATGTCGGCGAAAAAAGACGGGTTGGTCAACATCGGTGGATTTCTGAGTGTCAATGATGAGCGGTGGGCCCGGGCGATCACCAATCACCTGATCCTGGTCGAGGGGTTTCCGACCTATGGCGGTCTTGCCGGACGTGATTTGGAAGCCCTGGCCAGAGGTCTGGAAGAAGTGCTGGATGAGGACTATCTGCGGTTCCGAATCAGTCAGGTGCGATATCTGGGGGAATTGCTCGCACGTGGCGGTGTGCCGATTCTCAAGCCCATCGGGGGACATGCGGTGTACATCAATGCCAGGGAATTTCTGCCGCATCTCCAGCAACACCGGTTCCCGGCGCAGGCGCTGGCCGTGGCTCTCTATCGTGAGTATGGCATTCGAGGCGTGGAGATTGGATCCGTGATGTTCGGGACGCGTGATTCACCGGCGGAGGAGGCCGCCTATCCCGAACTGGAACTGGTCCGGCTGGCCATCCCGCGCCGTGTCTATACGAATTCGCATCTGGCGTATGTCGCGGAATCAGTCGTCGACCTCTTCCAGCACCGCGATGCCATCAGGGGACTGGTCATGACCTATGGGGCACCTCAGTTGCGGCACTTCACGGCGCGTTTTGAAGAGGAGTCATCGGCCGTAACTCAGTTCCACGGTGCAGGCGTGGTCACGCTGCCGCAGTAGCAGCAGGACCCAACATCCCACCCGTTCCGCTGTGCCAACCTGAGCCAGCGTTCCCATCGAACGAAAAAACTTCCGGCCGGAGAAGTATTTTGTTTCGAGACATGTTATAAGCACCATCACACCGGCTCTGGTGATCCGAAGAGATACGTACGAAGAGAGCGGCTCATCGGTGACCGGGACCTCGATCGACGCCACGGCCGCCAGGTGGCTGTGAGGCCGGCTGTCGAGCGTATCGTCACATCACAGTACAACAGCGTTGCGGACACGGGAATGCCCGGTGTCCGCCCTGTCATCAAGAAAGAGGGGAGGCCTTGATGGCGTGTGTCAGAGACAGCGGGGGGCAAGAGTCAGTGAGCAACGACGTGGAGCGGGATTTGGACGGGATAGGGGGCTCTCGGCCCGTGCGAAATGGGGGCGCACAGGCGACCAAGGTGTGGCCCCTGACACTCGGTGGAAGTCTCGTGGCCCTGGTGCTCTTGTTCGGCTGGGGCGGACCGGCTCAGTCGCAGCTCATCCCCTTGCCTCCGAAGCCGCCCCAACTCCCTACGGCGCCTCCTCCGGTTCAGCCGCCCGCATTGGAGGTTCCGTCACCGCGTCCACCAGGCACTCTCGAACAGGCCGTCACTGGACCGAAAATCATGGTGAGGGAGATCCGCTTGGTCGGGAATACCGCCTTCACTTCTCAGCAGTTAGCCGAGGTCACCGCTCCGTACACCAATCGCGAGCTCACCGCTGAAGATCTGGAGGCGTTGCGGCTCGCGTTGACCTATCACTACATCAATCACGGGTACGTCACGTCAGGCGCCGTGATTCCGGAGCAGGATGTCGCCGACGGCACCCTCACCATGCAAATCATGGAAGGGAAACTCGCGGAAATCCACATCGAGGACACCAAGTGGTTTCGTCCTTCCTATTTCCAGAGCCGGATCAATCTGGCGGCCGGCCCCCCCTTGAATGTCACCGAACTCGAAGAGCGGCTGCAACTTCTCCAGGCCAATCCCCGCATCGAACGGTTGAATGCGGAACTGCTGCCGGGGGTGGTGAGGGGTGAGAGTACGCTCAATGCAAGAGTCAAAGAAGCGAATCCGTTCAAGGCGTGGCTGGAGTTCAATAACTATCAGTCGCCCAATGTGGGCGCCGAGCAGGGTTTTGTCACCCTCGCTCATCGGAATCTGCTGGGATTCGGGGACACGCTGAGTCTGCAGTACGGGCGTTCTGCCGGCGTCAATCCTATGTTGAACTTCCGGTATGAAGTGCCGGTAAACGCCCATGATACGACCGTCGCCGTGCAATATCGGCGGTTTGATTTTGCCGTGACAGAAGATCCGTTCGAGGCGTTGGATATCAAGAACAAAGCGCAGATCTTCGGCGTCTCGGTCCGTCACCCTGTGTATCGAAAGCTTGACCGGGAGTTTGCCGTCTCCTTCACCGGAGAACATGAGCGGAACGAAAGTTCGGTCTCCGGAGTGCCGACTGAATTAGTAGCAGGATCCCCCGGGGGCAAGTTCCGTGTAACGGCCCTCCGCTTCGGGCAGGAATACGCACAACGTTCGGCGAATCAGGTATTTTCAGCCTCCTCCCGCTTTTCCGTGGGCGTCGGGGCGTTCGGGGCCACGGCGAACGGTGATAAGAACCTGCCCGATGCCCGGTTCTTTTCCTGGTTGGGACAAGCCCAAGTCATCCGTCAGTTACCGTGGATGCGAACGCAATTGGTCGGACGCGGTGTCGTGCAGTTATCCAACGATCACCTGTTTCCGCTCGAACAGATGGCGGTCGGTGGACGGTACAGCGTGCGCGGTTACCGGGAATTCACTTTGATTCGAGATAATGCGGCGATGGGATCGATTGAGGCCCGCGTTCCGGTCTACACCACGAAGGCCGGTGTCGATTCGGTATTTCTCGCCCCATTCTTTGACTTTGGTCATGGCTGGCAGAGCACTGTGGCGACGCCGAATTCGCCTCCTCAGACATTGGCCAGTGTCGGTATCGGAGCCATCTGGAATTTTTGGCGTGGCAGTCATTTCGAGATTTATTGGGGAAAACAGCTGCGGAAGTTCGATACGGAGCGCGGCAATCTCCAGGATCACGGAGTCCATCTCCAATTGGTAGTCGAAGCGTTTTAGGAATCGGCATGGTCTCGGGGTAGATGGTCGGAGCCGAAAGGCTCTAGGTGACATCCGTACATACTTTCTCGTGCCTTGAACTTCGCGGACAAATTAGAGTAAGAGAGCAGACTATTTACTGGATTCGCTGAAGGAGGATCACGATGAGGTTTGAGACCGGCAGGCGAGTCACCCGGATAGCAGTTCCTCTCGCGGCGCTCATCGCGTTCGCCACTTCGATCGAACTGCTCCACGCGCAGTCGACGAATATCGTCGCCACTCCGGGAGCGGTCGGTACCGGTGGCTTGGGCACGTCTGTGAACACCTCAGGGAACGTGACGAGTATCACGGGCGGCACCAGACCGGGAAACGGCCCCAACGTGTTTCACAGCTTTAACCAGTTTTCAGTGGGGGCCGGCGACGTCGCGTCGTTTGTCAATCCCGGCGGCGCCAGCAATGTGATCAGTCGGGTCATCGGCGGCTCACCCTCCAACATCAACGGGACCATCCAGGCCCTGAACTGGAATCTGTTTTTCATCAATCCATCCGGGGTGATTTTCGGTCCGTCTGCGAAGCTCAACGTGACCGGGTCCGCCTATTTTGGCACGGCCAATGCCATCCTTTTCAGCGACCAGCGGGTGTTCTCGGCGAACCAATTCGCTTTTGACAACACCTTATCGGTTGCGGCACCGGCCTCTTTCGGTTTCCTCGGCCCGTCCCCCTACGGCCCCGTGGTGCTTTCGCCCGGGACCGTGCTTCAATCCAATGCGGTGATCGGCCTCGTCGGCGGGACGATTCAGATCAACGGGTCGCGCATCTCCGCTCACCGGATCGTCCTGGGGAGCAACGCTGGGACTGGCGGCAATGTCAGTGTGGAACCTGGAGTGGCCAACCCTTTCCTGCGTGTGACGCAGGGGGGTGAGATACAGGCTGCCTCCGGAACCGTGCTGCAGACGATTGCCGGTGGTGTGATCCCTGCTTCTGTGGATCTGCTACCGGCTACGATCACGGTGCCGTCTGGGGCACAAGTGGTGACCTCAACAAACCCGCTCACTCAGCGGGTGACGCAAATCGAAGTGACCGGCCAAGGCACGGGTGGTCTTTCCCCGCTTCCTGTCGCCAGTTCACTCGTGGCTTCTCCGGTGGCTCTTGCAAATCCGGTTGATCCCGTCGCGGTAGTCAATCGAGCGGCAACGGTGCTTCCGCAGCAGCAGCCGGCAGCCCCGGTTACTCTTGTGACGAATCGCTGCGCGGCCAGGAAAGACGGTTCGCGCAGCAGTTTCGTGCAGGCCGGCAGAGACGTCACGCCGACACCGCCTGGCGCATTCCTGGCGAGCCCGGTCGTACTGGAAGACGTTGCAGCAGTGTCCGCCGGACAGACATCCGCCCTTCAGGCAGCAGGCCTGGTGCCTCAGCGGATGAACCTTCTGCACGAAGTAGGTGAGGGATGTTAAGTTCACAGGAGGGCGTCATGCTCCATCCGGACGAATCGGTCATTCCAGTCGTAGAGCACTCCGGCATTGCTCGCAAAGCCGCCCGGCCTGCCACAGTTCGTGCTTGCCTCATCGGGGTGGGGGTGAGTGCCGTCCTGCTGTTCGGCATGGGCGAGGGCGGAGTGCCCGTGTTTGCGCAGTCGTCGCCTAATGGACTAGACAATGTCGGGGCTCGCTCCGCAGATCAGGAGATGAAATACGGCACAGCCCGGTATCACGAGGGAGCGTTTGCCCAAGCGGCAGTGCACTGGATGAATGCGGCCCTCAAGTATGAAGAGGGTGGACATGTGAAGGCGCAGTGCCAGGCGTTGATCAATATGGCACACGCACTGCAGAGCGAGGGTCAAATTCGCCGTGCCCAGCGGACGTTGCAGGCCGCACTGAAACTGTCTGAGCAAACCGGCGATCGCCTGTTGACGGCTACCATCCTGGCTCAGTTGGGCACTACCTCCCAGCTCATGGGAAAATATGAGCTGGCCACCGAGCACCTCACGAAAGCCCTGGGCCTTGCCCGCGAAGAAACAAAACCTGCCCTGGTTGCGACGGTCCTCAATGATCTGGGCAACGCGCTTGCTGCACGAGGCCAATTTGCAGAAGCCATTGACGTCTATGAGGAGAGCCGGAGCCTGGCCGTCGACACGAAGCAGCCAGAGCTGTCGGCTACGGCGCACATCAACGGCGCAATGGCCCTGCTCCAAAATCAGCAGTCGGCCGATGCGCAACGCCAGTTTGATCGAGCATTGGCCGAGACGCAGTCGCTCCAGGATAGTCCTATCAAAGCATCGGGATTGCTGACTATCGGGTTGGGCTATCAGGATCTGCATGCGGCGCTGGTATCCGGACCGCTGTCGGGTATGAAACAAGAAGCCGGAAATGCCCGATCACGTGAAACCGGAGCGAGCGCTCAAGTCGGGGGAAATCTCCTCCGCCAATCTTCCGAAGCATTTGTTGCGGCAGGGGAGGTGGCGACGCGCGTGGGAGATACGCGGGGGCAGTCCTATGCATGGGGGTACCTTGGCGCGTTGCGAGAACGGGAGCGACTCCCGGAAGAAGCGTTAGCCTATTCGCGGAAAGCCTCGCTGGCGGCTCAACGGCTCAATGCGCCCGAAGCGCTGTATCAGTGGCAGTGGCAGACTGCTCGTTTGCTTCGGGCCGCGGGGCAGGAAGAGGAGGCCTTGGCCGCCTATCAGCGGGCTGTGGTCAATTTGAAACCGATCGGGCACGAGTTTTCTGTGGGGTATCAAGGTCGGCACCACTCGTTCAACGAATCCGTCGCGCCGCTGTTCGTTGAATATGAAGACGCCTTGTTGCGGCGTGCATCGACCGTCGCGTCCCCAGAGGGCAAGCAACAGCTTCTCGTACAGGTTCGTGATACGGTTGAAACGGCTCATGCGGCGGAGTTGCAAGACTATTTCCAGGATGACTGCGTGGCCACGGCCAAGACTCATCGGGGTACAGGCATGCTGCCGGCTGGTACGGCAGTCGTCTATCCCGTCTCCCTCCCGGATCGACTGGAACTGTTGGTGGAGACGTCTGCCGGTTTGAAGCAGTACGGGGTTCCTGTCCATGCCGATGTTCTGACCAACGAAGTGAGGAACTTTCGACGCCTGGTGCAGGATCGCCGATCTGAAAACTTTCTCCCGTCGGCACAGGCACTGTATGGTTGGTTGATCGCTCCGCTGCAACAGGACTTCGCCGCATCGGGCATTACCACGCTGGTCATGATTCCTGAGGGGCCGCTCCGGACCATTCCGATCGCGGCGTTGCACGATGGGCGGGAGTTTGTCGTCAACAAGTATGCCGTTGCCGTGAGTCCGGCGATGGAATTGACCGACTCGGGGCCTCTCCAGCGAACCAGGGGGAGCGCGCTCTCGCTGGGTGTGACGGACTCAGTTCTGGGATTTCCTGCGAAACCTGGCCGAGGAGAAGAGGTGCATGCTGTGAATGCGCTTTACGGGGGCACCTCCCTGTTAAACAATCAGTTCTCCACCCCATCGCTCGAACAGGAAATCCGGAATTCAGGCGGGGGAATCGTGCATGTCGCCTCACACACTGAGGTGGGAAACAATGCGGAGAAGTCTTTCTTGCTCGCCTACGATGAGAAGATTTCCATGGACCGGTTGGCGCAGATGGTGGGTCTCCTACAGGAGCGGAATCAACCGCTCGAATTGCTCACCCTCAGTGCCTGTGAGACAGCTGTCGGGGACGATCGCGCGGCACTCGGTCTTTCGGGAATCGCCGTCAAAACCGGTGCGCGCAGTGCGCTGGCGAGTTTATGGGTGGCGGAGGAGCAGGTGGTCCCGGAACTTGTCAAGGAGTTTTATCGGCAGCTGCAGGATCCGACGGTATCGAAGGCGATCGCTCTGCAGCGGGCCCAGCAAAAAATTCTTTCCCAGCGTGGGACCAGCCATCCCAGTTTCTGGTCGGCGTTCTTGCTGATCAATAACTGGATGTAACGATCGGAACACACGCATCAGCCGGGCTGCTTCAATCGCACAGGTCGGTGGAGGTCACGGACCGCTGGTGGGTGGTTGCGGAGCGGAGGGCGTGGGCTAGAGTTTTTTGCCGGTCATGATTTCGTAGGCTTCTTCGATCGTGTCTACTTCGCGCACCAGGACGTGTGATTCCAGCGTCAGGCTCACTCTGTTGACGCGAGGCGCGTAGAACTGGCCTCGAGGCACCAACAGCACGTGATACCCCGCTCGCGCCGCCGCCGTGGTTTTTTCAGCTACCTGACTCACCTCTCCGATCCGGCCATCATCTTCCAAGGTTCCTGTTATCGTAATGTCCTGTTTCAGGTGATCGCCTTTCAGCAAAGCCAGAAATCCGATCGCCAGGGCGGCCTCGGCTGTTGAGCCCTCGGCGCTCAGTGGTCCTGAGAAGGTCGCAGAGAGAGAGAGAGTACCGGTCGGGTGGAGCGAGGGCGTAAGGCGTTCCACGGCAAACTGGAATGCGTGCTGAATGGATTTCATCCCGGCGCCTCTGACCGGAACCTGACTGCGTCCCCATTTCAACGTCAGCGGATCCGGTTGACGACCTTCGTCCCATTTCATGACGAATGTTGGGAATCCCGATTGAGCGTCCGTGTAAGTGGCGACGGAGATCGGTACGACGAGGGTGCGATTGGCAAGGGCCGGAGGAGGGATGAACAGCAGGCAACCGACCAACGAGACCATCACGAAGGTCAAGGTGTGTGGCCATGTGCCGCTTCTGGAAAATGTGGTGTGCGTGCGCATGAATCAAGTCTAGATGAGGATACTCGAATGTCAAATCCGCCCGATCCGGTCTGTGAGGTGTGCGCGACGGCGTAGGCGCCATCCACGAGATGAACCAAGCAAGGAAGTGAAAACATTGAACTCTTTTTTTTCGCTCCGGAAATCACCTACTGAATTGCATGAAGGGATGATCTGGCGGAGTGTCTGATGCCTCGTGCCCCGCGCGCATGCTAATCTGGTGCATCGAGCGGTCGAGCTGTGGATGCCGTCCCTGCAGTCGCTGGCGGCCGTATGGATGGCGTTGTATGACGTGAAGGAGGTCCGTGAGTGAGGGGAGCGGTCGTCATCACTGGTGCGTCGTCAGGAATCGGCGCGGCCTGCGCGAGGCATCTCGATCAGTTAGGATTCACAGTCTGGGCGGGTGTGCGTCGCAAGGCGGACGGGGATGCGTTGGCTCGTGCGGCCTCTCCGCGTCTCCGTGTCGTGATGCTGGATGTCACCGATCCGATGTCCATCGCTGAAGCGGGGCGCGCCATTGCCGAAGAGACCGCCGGATCCGGCCTGGCGGCGCTGGTCAACAACGCCGGAATTTCAGTCGCCGGGCCGCTGGAACTCTTGCCCCTCGCGGAAGTGCGCACGCAGTTCGAGGTCAATGTCATTGGCGCGCTTGCCGTCACGCAGGTACTCCTTCCATCATTGCGACTTGCGCGCGGGCGAATCGTCAATATCAGTTCGATTGCTGGACTGGCGGCGACGCCGTTTCTCGGCGCTTACTGTGGATCAAAATTTGCCCTGGAAGCAATGAGTGATGCCTTGCGGTTGGAATTGGCGCCCTGGGGCATCGCGGTCTCGCTCGTTGAACCCGGTGCCATTCAGTCTCAGATCTGGCAGCGGGCCACGATGTCGGCGACGCGCATGCTCGGCGAGGTCGCGCCGGAGTCGCTTGCGCTGTATGCGCAGCCGCTGGGTCGTATGCAGGAGGTGATGGCCGGTGCAGCCGCACGAGCGATCCCGGCGGATGCGGTGGCTCGCACTGTTGCTCGCGCGTTGACGGCCTCGCGCCCGCGGACACGGTACCTGGTCGGTACGGACGCACGGTTCAGGGCCTTACTGAAGCGGATTCTGCCTGATCGCGCGCAGGATCGGCTCTTGGCGTGGTTTATGGGTATTCCGTATCAAGCCTGAGTGTGTGGTTGTGCGATAGTCTAAAGGTGTGAAGGAGCTGAGATGCCTGAAGCTGGGTGGGTGCGATCGGCGGGGGGGGTCGTGTTGCGGCAACAGGATGTCCTGTTGATCCGGGTGTCCGATATCAAAGGTCGGCCGGTCTGGTCCTTCCCCAAAGGGCGGCTGGACGCCGGAGAAACTCCGGCGCAGGCGGCGGTGCGCGAGGTCATGGAAGAAACCGGGTGGTGTTGTCGGATCGAGGCCGATCTCTCTACGACGGAATATTGGTTCCAGCGCGAGGGGCGACGATTCCGCAAGACGGTCGTGTGGTTCAAGATGACTCCGGTGGAGCGCACCGGTGTGCCGGACGGGGAGGTCGAGGAGGTGGAGTGGGTTGAACGCGAGGCTGCGTTGCGGCGACTGACCTATCCGTCCGACGTCGCCCTGTTGTCGCAAGCGTTCACACAGGAAGCCTCCTCACGGTAGCGATACTCAACCCTCCTCATGTCGATGCTGCGGACGAGCAGATTCGTTCCGGAGAACCGACCCGGTTTCTGTCCGAGCGCACAACTTGACAAGGCCGGCCCCCTTCACTAGACTCGCGTGAATAGTCGTTCCTCGCCTCGCGTTGCAAGGCACTGTGCTGCAGGTACGCGCTTCCCCGCTCGATCCGGCATCCCCAGACGCGCGTCACCCGGTGGCGCGTTGATCACGTCATCCCCCATCGTTCACCTGAGGGCCCGCCTGTGTATAGTCTGGCTCGCTTTTCGCTGTTGGAAGTGACTGAATGCTCGGCTGTCTTGCGTCAGTTGGGTGAACAGTCCAGCTCTCTGCAGCAAGCGGCGTCCCGGGCCGTGAACTATCTCTATACCAACCTCGGCAACGAAGAAACGGGGGTTCGCGAGTGTGCGCTGGTCCGCTGTTTCAAAACCACCTCCTACAGCCGACTCGATCCGACAACTCAGCAACTAGCGCGGGAGAAGCTTGGCGGCATTGCCCCGTTCCCTGAGATGAAGTGTTTCACACTGGTGGCCTCTGCCGGTGAGGAATCGGCGTGGAACCATGTGGAACAGTCGCACCGGTATCGGGTAATCCCGATGGTCAGCGCCGATTTCGTCAAACAGTTTCCGATGTTTTCTCAGCTGCTGCATCAGTTCGGCGTGTCGACGGCGTTCGACGTCACTCCGGAGGGTGAGTGGCTCGTGGACTTGGAAGAGAAAACGTACAACGTCTTTTACGTCCCCGACGCGGTCGGGAGTCCCTATGTGCCGATGCAGGAAGGTTTTGTCGGGAAATACGGTATTAAATCCGTCCTGTGTTTCGGAGGCATGCTGCCCTCCCGTGATTTGTTCGCGGTCATTGTGTTTTCGAAGATTCCGGTCCCTCGTGAGGCCGCGGCCCTCTGCAAATCCCTCGCGCTCAGCCTCAAAACATCCTTGCTGGCGTTCGACGAGGCTGCTCCGGTTGAGGCGATTGCGGAGCATTCTGTGCTCTCGACTTCGTCGGCGTCTCCCGAGCACAGTGCCGAACTACGCTATCAGTCGCGGTTGGCCGTGGCCGAACAGTTGCTGCGTGTCTATGAAGATGCCGTCCGGACGCAATCGGCCGGAATTGCGGAGGCGGAGCGAGCACTGCGGGAACGGGCAGGGGCGTTGGAACGATCGGAACAGGCCCTGAACGAGCAGACCAGGATCGTCAACTCGGTCCTGCGAAGCATGGGGGACGGCGTAGTGGTCACCGACGCTGAAGGGAAGCTCCTTGTCGTGAATCCGGCTGTGGAAAGTATTCTCGGGTTTGCTCCGGGCCTCCTCCCTCCGACTGAGTGGGCGGAGCGGTATGAGTTCTTTCATGGAGACACGGTGACACCGTTTCTCCGCGAGGAATGGCCGTTGGCGCGCGCGCTGCGCGGAGAGAAGGTCGATTGGCTGGAGGCCTATCTGAGGGCTACACAGGGCGTTCCCGGTCGCTGGATCAGCATCAATGCGAGGTCGATCAGAGACGACGCGGGGGTGCTGTCCGGAGCCGTTTTGGTCTTTCATGACATTACGTGGCTCAAGCGGGCTCAGGATGCGTTGTTTGAATCGGAGTATCGTTTCCGCAGTCTGGTGGAAGGTGCGCGCGATATCATTTTTACGCTGTCAGCCGATGCGACCATGACCTCGCTGAATCCGGCATTTGAGACGGTGACCAATTGGTCACGTTCGCAGTGGATCGGCGAGCCGCTCGTCGCCCTGCTGCATCCAGATGATGCGGGATTTTGTCAGGATGTCCTGCAGGCGATATTGGAACGGGGGACCCCCTTGACCTGTTCGATGCAAATCAGCACGAAACAAGGCGGATACGTGACCGGAGAATTCGTGGGTACGCCGCAGATGCGTCAGGGACGGGTTGTCGGTGTCTTGGGGATTATTCGCGATGTCACTGAGCGTCGACGGATAGAGGATGCGCTGCGGGTCAGTGAGGAGCGATTGCGGTCCATTGTGCAATCGACGACTGATGCCATCGTATTGGTGAATGCGCTGATGAAGGTGGCGTTCTGGAATAAAGGCGCCGAGGCGATCTTCGGGTACTCGGCGGACGAAATCATCGGTCAACCTGTTACGTTGATCATTTCCGAGCGGTATCACGAGGAATTGGAGCGTAATGTCCAACGGGTACGGTTGCTGGAGCGGGTCCATTTGACAAGCAAGACACTGGAACTCGTGGGCCGACGGAAAGTGGCGGAGGAATTTCCGTTGGAGTTGAGCATGACCTCGTGGAAAGGAAAGTCCGATCTGTTTTTCACCATGATCATGCGCGATATCAGCGAGCGAAAGTCGGCGGAAGAACAGTTGGACCGGTTACATTACCACAATCAGGTTGTCCTGAATTCCGCGGGAGAAGGGATCTATGGTGTGGATCGTGACGGATGTTTCACTTTCCTGAACCCGGCGGCGGCGAAAATGTTCGGAGCGGAGGCGGAGCAGGTGATCGGCCGCTCGATGCATGCGTTCGTCTTTCCTCCCGATCTTCGCGCGCGCCCGTTCGGGGAATTGCGCTGCCCGATTGCGGAAACGATTGCGGCCGGGGAGATCCGCGAGCAGGTGGATGGTCTGTTTTGGCGTCAAGACGGCACGAACTTTCCCGTGGAATATGTCAGTACCCCTATGTGGGAGCGGCGGGAGATCGTGGGCGCAGTTGTGGTCTTCAAAGACACCACGGATCGGAAGCGGGCGGAGGCGCAGTTGCAGGATTCCCTTCGCCGGTTGCGCAAACTCTCGGGACGGATGGAGGGAATTCGTGAGGAAGAGCGCGGGCGGATCGCGCGAGAATTGCACGATGAATTGGGCGTGGGGTTGACGTGTCTCAAGATCGATTTGTCTCGCCTCGGCGGGTTATTGGGCGAGCGCCTCATGCCGAGCGATCGGGCGAAAGTCGATGAAAAAATTCGCGGAATGAAGGAGCAAGTCGACAGTACCATCACCTCGGTGCAACGGATTGTGGCTGAATTGCGTCCCGGGGTGTTGGACGATTTGGGATTGGTCGCGGCGATCGAGTGGCAGTGCCGTGACTTTCAGCGCCGCACGGGAATCGTCTGTCACTGCATGGTCAGTCACGAAGACTTGCGGGTCGAACCGGAGCAGGCGACGGCAGTCTTTCGCATTTGCCAGGAGGCACTGACGAACGTCACCCGGCATGCGCAGGCAACCGAGGTTCACGTGTGTTTGGAGGACCAAGGCGTGGGGTTGGTTCTGCGGGTGCGTGACAACGGGCGGGGGATTCCCTCGGATCGGTTGACCGATGCGAGATCCTTCGGCCTGCTGGGCATGCGGGAGCGTGCCGGTCTTCTCGGGGGGGACGTCCAGATTGAAACACAAGAAGGTAACGGGACGACGATTGCCGTGCAGTTGCCTCGATAAGGAAGGATGGTGACAGGATGGAGAGCACGATGCGAACAGCAACCACCGTACGAATTCTGGTCGTCGACGATCATCCGTCGTTCCGGCGCGGGGTGAAGGACATCCTTGAGGAAGGGTTTGAGGGGGCCAGCATGGCCGAGTGTGGGAATGCCCAGGAGATGTTGGATCAGGTGCGCGAGCAGCCGTATGACCTCGTCGTCATGGACATCAGCATGCCGGGGCGGTCTGGCCCTGAAGTGTTGAAGGAACTTAAGCAGTTGGCGCCGACCCTGCCGGTTCTCATTCTGAGCATGCATCCCGAGGATCAATATGCCATCCGGATGTTCAAAGCGGGTGCTGCCGGGTACCTCACCAAAGCAAGTGCTCCGGAGGAATTGGTGCATGCGGCGAAAAAGGTGATGGCGGGAGGGCAATATGTCAGTGCCTCGGTGGGAGAAGCCCTGGCGTTGACGGTGAGAACGGGCGTGGACAAGTTGCCTCACGAGCGTCTCTCTGATCGTGAGTATGAGGTGTTGTGCTTGATCGCATCCGGGCAGACCGTCAGTGACATCGCCGAAAGTATTCATCTCAGCGTGACGACAATCAGCACCTATCGCGCAAGGATCTTGGATAAGATGAGCCTCAAGAACAATGCCGAACTGACCCGATACGCGTTGCAGCATGGACTCGTCGTCTAACGAGATGCGAAACATTTCCGCCAGAGCGGCCTTCTCGCGTCATTCAGCGACTCAACCCACCACCAGGAGTAGGACCCTCTCTTGGCAGGCTCGGGGTGGTGGGGAAGGATGTCTGTTCACCTCTAGGACACGGGCGTGCATCGGCTCGCGCCAGTTTGCAGACGTGAGCGCTCATGCATCTTTGCGCTGGACCTCGCCGCAGTCTTGTCGGACGAATGTGTTGCGCATCCTGCGGGTTGTGAGTGTTGACCGAACAGGGCACGTTGAATGCAGCGCGGACGATGACGCGACAAGCGAATGTGTCTGCAACTTGCCAAGGTGCTGGCGAGACTTAGACCATGTCGTGCCAACCATGACGACGGACCGTGTAGTTTTGTGACACAGAAATCGGTTCAGCAGCGATAGTCTCCCCCCTCCGTTCAAGCCTATTCTCATCTTCATGCCGAAACCGTGGATCACAGGTGCGACCACCTTGTTGGCTGTGCTTGAGGCGGCGCGTGAATGTCGGACTGTTGAGCGGTCTGGCGTGGACCCGCGTACCGGCGCGTTTCGACAGGGGTGGCCGGAGATTGTGGCTCAACTGAGTTCAGTCGACGTCGCCATGTTGCAGGATATTCCCTGGTGGGGGCCGCAGATGGAGCGTCGATTGACGCAACTCACAGATGTAGGGCAGGTGACGTGACTCGATCCGGAGGGGAGGGATGTATGGTGCAACCGAATGGGAGACATGGAGTACGAGTAGGGAAGCGGCCTACGGTTGCGGTGGTGTACGACGACGTGACGAAGGGGTATCGGTGCGCTGACTGGTTGGCCCTTCACGGCTACCAGGCCACGATGACCTCGACGGTTCATCCGTTGGAACAGAGTCTGAAAGAGCTTCGCCCTGACCTCATTGTCGTTGGCTTCTCCTCTGCGTCCACACCTCTGCAGGCCACCGTCCCGCGCCTCAAAATGACCTGCCCGCAAGTGCCGATTATCGCGATGATGGAACGGTCGATCGCCAAGGGCGTCGGCTCTGCTCCGGCCTTTGCGAAAGCCTTCGGCGCAGACGTGTTTATGTGTGACTCGCTCGATCCTCCAGAGACGATTCCGTAGCCCGTCGTCCCGTCAATCCATAGCAGCATTCCTGACTCGAAAGCTGTGTAACAGGGGGCCCCAGGACCGGCGTCCTCCCTCTCATCTTTTGAAAGGAGCCGAATCGTGGCGAAACCTATCGTATGTGTGGTGGAACAAGATGAGTTAATCGCCTCTGCCTTGCGTGCGCTGCTTGAGGATGAATGCGATGTGTGCCTGTTCGGGTGGAATGCGCATACGGTCAACCAGATTCACGAGCGGGCACCGATGGTCATTCTGCTGGATCTTGATCTTGCATCGAGTTCAACGGGCGAGGAAGGCATCGCAGCTCTTCAAGACCTGCGCCAGGCCGGCCATACGGGGAAAATCATCGCGTATACGGCGATCACCGAAAGACGTCTCGCGGTACAAGCCATTCAGCACGGCGCGTGCGAGATCCTGACCAAGCCGCTGGACTTGACCCTGCTGAAGCAGCTGGTTCACCGTGTCGCCAGAATTGCTGATTTGGAACAGGAAGCGCGGGAAGCGACCGTTGGTGCTGGGCAGGAAGAATTCAGCGGTATGCTCGGGACCAGCCCCAGTATCCATCGTATCTATGAGGCGATTCGGAAAGTCTCGACGAACGATGCGCCGATTCTGATCACCGACGAAAGCGGGACCGGGAAGGAACTGACTGCGCGCGCGATCCATGAGCGGGGGCTTCGTCGGCAGGGACCGTTTATCCCAATCAATTGCGGGGCGATCCCCGAAAGTCTTCTCGAGTCGGAACTGTTCGGGTACGAGCGAGGCGCGTTTACCGGCGCGGTCGGGCAGAGGAAGGGCAAGGTGGAGTTTGCGCAAGGCGGGACGCTGTTTCTGGACGAGGTCGGGGAATTGCCTCACACGCTGCAAGTGAAGTTGCTGCGCTTTCTGCAGGATCATACCTTTGAGCGGGTCGGCGGCCATCAGCCGATTGAGATGAATGTCCGCATCATTGCGGCGACGAATGTGAACCTCAAAGAAGCGATCGAGAAGGGAACGTTCCGCGAGGATCTCTATTATCGGCTCGGGGTCGTGCACATTAATCTTCCACCGCTACGAGAGCGTGGTCAGGATGTCTCACTCATTGCCATGGCGTTTCTGCGCCACGCGGCGTCACGCTACAACAAACGTGTGTACGGCTTCACCCGAGAAGCGCAGGAGGCGCTGCAAGCCTACTCGTGGCCGGGCAATGTGCGCGAGTTGTCCAATCGTGTCGGCCGCGCCGTGGTGATGGCGGAGGGGACACATGTCACGCCGGCGGACCTGGACGTTCCGCGGCAGGCGATGCGCCGGGATGACAGCTCGATCTCACTGAAGGTCAACCAACAACGGATCGAGACGGATCTGATCTTGAAGGCATTTACGCTGTCGCAGGGGAACTTGAGTCGAGCGGCTCAGGAGCTGGGGATCAGTCGCTCGACGCTCTATCGACGCTTGCGCCAATATGGAATGGAACGAAGCCTCGAAGCACGTCGATTTCCCGGTGTGGCGCCGCGAGCGTCGATGACGGAGCATTGACCGGCGCATCAGTCCTCTTGCCCCAACGTGCTGTCGTTCCGGTGGGTCGCCTCAAGCACTCCGTTGCCAGGGCTAAATTGGTTGACCGTTGCGTCGGTATTTGTTAAAAAAATGAATCTTCCAGTATCTGCTGGCTCGATCCTTCCGAGGTCTCGTCAGCCCGTTATCTGTCGGCCCGTCCTGTTTCGTCATTCGCGTGAGCCATCTGTGACACGCACCAGGAAGGCAGCGTTGCCTGGTCACAGTCCTGTGAATGTCGTGAGGCGAGCGAAGAAATCCTTTCGTGGAGTGTGTTGATGCCCGTGCAAGCCCCGGCCCTCTGGACGAGACGGAGTCTGTTCCGCACTGTGACCGCCGGTGCGGCCTTGGTGGTGGCCAAGCTGGTGTTGCCTTCAGCGGCCTGGGCATCGCGACTCCCGGACGGGCAGGTGCGTTTGTATAATCTGCACACGGATGAGCACCTGTCGATCAGGTACCGGAATGAGATCGGCGACTATGATCAAGATGCGCTCAATGAGCTCAATTATTTCCTGCGCTGTCACCATACGAATGAGTCGAGGACGATGGATGTCCAACTCATCGAGTTCGTGAATCTCGTACAGAAGCGGATCGGGGGGCGACGCGATATCCATATTGTTTCCGGTTATCGCTCACCCGAGTACAACGAACAACTCATTAAAATGGGCACTCGTGCGGCGCGCCACAGCTATCACGTGTCCGGCCAGGCTGTGGATGTGCAAATCCCCGGTGTGCCGTTGCGGACTCTTCGGGAGGTCGCGCTACGGCTCGGTTGTGGCGGTGTCGGCTATTATCCACGCGGCAAGTTCGTGCATCTTGACTCAGGCCCCTTCCGTCATTGGTAAGTCCCTCGCGGTTGTTCTCCCTCTCTGTTCGCGTTCCACCAGGGTTTCATGAACGGTTGGTCCTGTGGCCGTCTTTGGTGGGTAGTCGAGCGGCTTCACCATCCCATGCGACATCCTCGACGTCGATTCGGCCATGCAGGCAGGGTATTGGGCCGATAGAGAAGATGGTTTCAGGAGGAGGTCGTCAAAGGCGAAGGGCCGAGCCTGTTTAGGAGCTGAGCGTGAAAAGAATCGATCTGCGGAATGAGTGAGGAGTGGCTGAAGGAGTGATCGTACCGAGGTGATCAGCCGACCAAATCCGGATTCATCTTCGTCATCGACTGGACCGATGTGGCCTTGATTTCATTGTAGACGATGGCACGGCCTGCCTGGCGCAAGCGACTGAACACCCCTTCGACGACCACATAGTCGCCTTCCCGTACATCCGCTTTGCCAAGTCCGACAACTTTTACCGTGCCTGCCGTGTCCTGCAGAAGGAAGCCGAATGCCGGTTGCCCATCGCGATTGGTTGCAAGCTGAAAACTTGTTACGCGCCCGCTGACAGTGACTACCTGATGATCATAATGGTCGGGATGAGCGAGGAGTTCCGTGACCTCGACCAGTGCGGCAGCAGAGAGGGGGCCGACCGGCATGGTCATGAGTATGCAGGCAATCGTCCAGGTCAGGAGCCGCAGCATGCCTCCTCGTGACCGGAACGTCTTTGTGCGATGAGAAGTATGCATGTTTGATAAATTATACAAAATTCACCCCAGGGTGAGTAGCCGGACGCAAAATAAATGTTGAGGCGGTGCTGCAGCCTTCCTCTCGCGCGATGTGCGGACCGGTACGGGATCTGTTGACGGACATCCGCTACCGTTGGAGGTCGTTGTGCAATTCTCCGATGAAACTATTCAGCACATGTTGTTGCATTTGTCCCATTTCTTCAGGCTTGGGCTGGGTCGTCTCATCGGTCAGTGCCTGGGTCTCCTTGGGGACCGGGGCCGTTCGAGCCAGCAGTTCTTCTTCGAGTGCGTCAGGGCTGGAATCAATCTCCGACAGCACAGCCAGCAGACGCTGCAAGCCGAAGACGGACCGGGTGTTTTCCGAGTGCACGGCATTGGAACTGGCACCATGCACGAGTGATAGCCAGAACTTCGCTTCCAGATCTTCCCCGAGGGTGCCCCAGGCAAATGTCCGGAGTTTTTCCACCAACGCTTCTTCGGTTCGCTCAAGCCCGTCATAGTGTGCAATCGAGCGTTCGACCGGCCGTTCACCCAAGACAGCGAGCGTCTCTTTCCAGAGATCGAGTGCTCCAGTGGCCGGGACGGCCTCGGGGGATGCCTTCTGCAAGTTCGTTTGAATGGCGTGAAGGTACTGATGGAGATGCTTCACCTTCCGACCAGCCAGACTGCCGGCAGGGATACCCCAAATGTGCCCGATCTCATGATCCTGCATGGGCGCAGCATTGATGGATTTCCATTCCCGTTCCGAGACTTCGAGGCGTTTCTTGTACTTCTCAATCAAGCGGAGTTGGGCCTGAATTTCAAGACCGAGCCTGGCTTCTTGATAGGCTTCGGCGGAGATATCATCCTCATCCCACCTGCGGTTTAGTGATCGGATCGCCGGCTTGGGGACTGCGGCGCGTGCACCTTGCTTGATCGCATCCACGGCTGCAGCATCCAGCTTGTAGCGGGTGCGGAGGAGGTCCGTGGCCGCGCGCACCAATCCTTCAGCCAGGGCGATCATTCCCTTCATGGCTTCCATTTGCAGCCAGAGGCGCTCTCGTCGAAGCCGGACTCGCCGACGATACTCATCCCTTCGATTGGTGACGTCTCGCAGCGCATCCTGTTTGACCATCTGGTGTATCGGTTTGGACCCTGCCACGCAGCGAGGGTCGGGACGATCGGCCGCGATATGGCTAATCTCCTCGGGCGTGATGTCAAAGTGCTGCAAGAGCAGCAGTTTGAGCATGATCCGGCCCTGGATCGGGGCTTGTTCGATAGTGGAGGCAATAAGTTCAGGGGTCAGTAAGGCGGACATGGTGTGGCCTCTCGTGCGAGGTAAAAGGTTCGCTCAGGCCGTGCCTTGATGGCTGTTTTCAAGGTAGACCGCGACGTATTCGCGGATTTGTTGGATGCTGCCGCTGACAAACAATTCACGAGGAATTTCGACCCGCACCAGCTTGGCCGGGTCTACGCCACGGTCGGTGGCATATTCTTCGTCGATGTAGAGGGTGACAGAACCGTCAGGGTGGCGAATCGCATAGACCGCATTGTTTTCGGCCATAGGAGCTGCTCCGTCTGAGGATGTGGAACGGTACCGCTACTACTTGGTAACACAGGCTCGAGCTGAGTGTCAAAATGTCACCGGCCGCCCGCAACGGCACCCTCAGCGCTGAAACATGCGCCGTCGCCAGAGGATGTAGCTGGTGAAGGCGAGGAGGGCGATCAGCAGCGTGTTTCGGATTCGGCCCGGCCCGAAACAGGTCAAGTTGACGAGCGCGTTGGTGGTTCCGTATGCGGCATAGACCAGATACACCAGAAGCGACCATTTTTTGACGCGCAGAAATCCGTACCCGACCCAGGTATGGAGAAACGGAGAGAGGGCTTTGGTGACGAAGCCGGCGGCACCGTCCAGTTTCGTGCAGAAAAATGGCAGCAGGTACTCAGGGTTCTTGGCGATGATGATCGCATCGTTTGCGGCGCTGACCAGGAAGAGGAGGCCGAGAAACCGGATATCATGCCCTTCCGCCCAGGCCATGCGGCTGGTTCGTGCAAGATCGGAGCCTGAGGCTGCCGGTCCAAGCGCGGCGTCGTAGCTCTGAAGTGCCCACCAGGGAAGTGCCAGCAGCATGAAGAAGAAGACTTCGGCGGCTCGTCCGGAGAGGCGCCCCAGCGCGAAACTCAACATGATCAGCAGGATGGTGATGAGGCCATAGAAAACGGCGGCTCGATGCCGCCCGCGAAGCAACTGGCCCAGTCCGGGGAGAAGCGCTGAGTAAAAGGCCGCGCGGTGATCGGAGGTCGAATGGGACAAGGCATCAACTGCCATGGAAGTGGGGAGTGCAGTATCCTGTGGCTTGTGGGGCTAGAACGCACACGGCCCTCGATCAGCAGATCGAAGGCCGTGAGAATCGTTCAACCAGGCCGCTGTTAGCCACCTAAGGTGTCGAGTGTTTCTTTCAGGCTCTTGCGGATGCAGGTGAAGATCGGAGTATCCCTCAAGGTATAGCGGCTGCCTTCGGTTTCCCGCAGCGCCATGACGAGGTCGAGGAAGTCTTCCGGCTTGTCGCTTTCAAAGGCCACGACCCATTCTTGATCATCGAGACCGAAGGAGTAGGTCGTATTCAGTTTGACCGAAGGGAAGCGATGGCCGACTTCAATGTGTTCGTCCATCATGCCCTGCCGTGCGGCCTTGGTGAGCAAGAACCACTCGCGTGTTTTGACGAACGGATACACGAAGATGTATTTCGCTTTGCCGGGGACCACGGTCAGCCGTTTGCTTTCCTGGTTCTCGTGGGTGTGGTTGTCGACGTAAATGGAGCGTTTGGTGATCGCGAGGTACGAATAGGGGTTCAGGAGATACTTGCCCAATCCGGAGGCCAGGATCTTGGTGCTCATTTCCTGGAACAGCTCAAGTTCGTAGCTGATGCGCCAGAGCATCAGGTCGCAGTCGCCGCGAATACCGACGGTCGTATACGCAATGACGAGCACTTTGCCCTGGTATTCCTCCACGGCACGGAGAAACTCCTGCTTGCCACGTGTGCGCTCATCTTCGGGAAGGCGACGCCACGCCGGATCAACCTTGTAGAATGTGAAATTGACGTACTGGCGGCGGGCCGCTTGTTCGGGGCTGGACATGAGGAACCCTCCAGGCAACTTCTTGATAATGTAAAAGAATAAGAGCTAGCTCTTTAGCATTTCGTCTCCTGGGCTGTCAACACAGTCTACCGTGGTGAGGCAGCGAATTGACAGGCCTTCACCGATCTGGTACTGGCTGCACACGATGAGCCGCATTCGGAGATGGGGGGCCGAGTTCCCGTGTCTGCGGGGCCTGCTGATCGCAGCAGGTCTGAGCGCTCCCGCGCTGTCGCATGGGATCGAGGTCCAGCCGACTCCCGAACAGATTCATGCCACAGTGGAGCGTGGACAAGCGGCTGCGGCCCAAGGCGTCTCTCCTGATCAACTCCACACCTGGTTTGGTTCCGAAAAAGATTTAGCTCCCCGCGGGTTCATCATGACCAAGCTCGGGAGCCTGCTGGTGATGGCCAACCATTTGTCCTTGCGAGCGTTGTCGCCGACCGAACAGGACATCGCCCAGGTCATGGCCAATGAGAACCTGCTCATCAATGTAGTGCTCTATGGGGACCGACTCAATTTCGCGGCCGACAGTTACGTGGTCCTGGAGCAGGCCGGCCGGACCGTCAAGCCTGCCACGGTGCGATTTGATGCGCGAGGCGATCGCACAGCCGTATGGCCGCAACAGCCGGCCTATCGGGCGAAGGTGATTGCGCAATTCCCCTATGCAGAGCTAGACCCGCGTGCGAAGACGACCCTCACCGTGTTTCCATCCGGCGGCGGGCAAGTCAGCTTCGAACTTGATTTCGCCCGTATCGAATAGTGTGAACATCCCGTCAATGCCCGTTTCCAGCATAAAGGTTGGTGCCGTATGAACAAGTCGAACGCCTGGACGGCCGAAACCGTCGCCATTGGGTCTGAACTTCTACTCGGTGGGCGCCTGGATACGAATTCCCTCTTCATCGCCAACTGCCTGGCGGCCAGCGGAATCGAACTTCGGTACAAAACGACGGTGGGCGATGATCTCTCGGATATGGTGACGGTGCTCAAGGCGGCGGCCCGGCGTGTGCGGGTGGTGATCATCACGGGCGGATTGGGCCCAACGGTCGACGACCTCACGCGCGAAGCAGTTGCGCAGGCCACCGGGCATCGCTTGGTCCGGCGAAAGGCCGCGCTGGACGAAATGACGGCCCGATTGGCTCAGTGGGGCAGGACTCCCACGACGTCGCAGTTTCGACAGGCGAGGATTCCGTCGGGGGCGGACATCCTGTCAAATCCGGTCGGCACCGCGCCGGGATTCGCTCTGGTGTGGAACGGGACGTTTTTTGCCGCGCTTCCCGGAGTCCCGCGTGAGATGGAGCCGATGCTGCGTGAGGGCGTATTGCCGCGCTTGCACGCGTGGATGCCCACGCAGAAGGTGAAACCCGCGATGCCGATGATTCGGCGGGTGCTGCATACGTCGGGCGTGCCGGAATCGGTTGTGGATCAGAAGCTGGCAGGGTTGGTGCCGCAAAAAAGTTCCGTCCAACTGGGGATCTATGCGTCTCCTATGGAGGTGATGGTCTCACTGACAGGACCAGCCGGGGCAGAAGGCTCCGTAGTTCTTGAGCGATTGTTTGAAGAAGCCAACGCGAAGCTCGGCGATATTGTGTATGGCCAGGAAGCGGACACGATGGAATCGGTGGTCGGCCGCCTGTTGAATGAGCAGCGGATGACGCTGGCTGCGGCTGAGTCCTGTACGGGGGGACTGATCGGCCATCGGTTGACGCAAGTGCCCGGCTCTTCCTCCTACGTGGATCGAGTCGTGGTCTGTTATAGCAACCGGGCAAAGATCGAGTTGTTGGGGGTACCTCCGGATCTGATTGATCGACATGGAGCAGTGAGTGCGGAGGTGGCGGCAGCCATGGCACGAGGTATCCGTGAGCGAAGCGGCGTGTCCGTCGGGTTGAGTGTGACCGGCATTGCTGGGCCGGGAGGGGCGACAGAGACGAAACCGGTGGGGTTGGTCCATGTGGGGCTCGACGGCGGCCCGGGCCAGGCGATGACGAAGGAGTTTCGGTTCCACGGCGGAGACCGTTCCGTCATCAAGCAGCGCGCGTCGCAGGCCGCACTGGATCTGCTGCGGCGGTGGTTGCTGCAGAACAGGCTCGCATGATCCGGGCATTTCTCGCGATCGACATCCCTCCTGAACTCCGCGCGGCCTTGTCGGCGGTCCAGCAGGACCTCAAGCGACGGTTCGAGCGAACGGTCGATCGTCGGGCACGAATCAGTTGGGTGCAACCCACCTCCATGCATCTGACGGTGAAGTTTCTCGGTGATACGCCGGAGGATCTGATCGAGTCGCTGCAGGTGCCGCTTGCGCAGGCGGTGGCCGGTCATCGCATGATCGAGGTGCCCTTCTCGCGATTGGGAACGTTTCCCCGACCGCAGCAACCGAGGGTCCTCTGGGCAGGCCCGCCTGAAAGTTGGGAGCAGGGGAACGAGGGAGAACGATTGCAAGCCTTGTCTCGGACGGTGGAGGACGTGTGCCGGGCCGCAGGGCTGGCGGCGGAAGTACGGCCATTCAGTCCGCATCTGACACTGGCACGCATCAAAGAAGGGGAACGGCAGGTCGGGCAGGTCTTGGTGGAGAGTGGGATGCTGAATCAGTCCCTGACCTGTGGCCTGTTGGAGATCAAGGCGGTGGTCATGATGAAAAGCCAACTACGGCCCACAGGGTCGGTCTATACGCAACTGTGGGAATGCCCTTTGAACCCAATTGCTTGAAATCCGGTCCGGAAGCGGGACCTGTCATTGGGCGCGATTGTCACGGATCGCCGACGGCTCTCTCAACGGGTGACGCATGCCTCAGCGACAGGAACGGCGTCTAATTCGGTCAGTGCGGCCACCTGCATGCGGCACATGGCGGACACGATCCCTTCGTAGACGGTTGCGGCGGCAACAGACCAAGCGGGATTAAACGGCTCGCCACGGAACGCCGCTTCGGCCGCTTTCTTTTCGTCATACGTCAGGTCGCGAGGGCTAGGCGCGACGGGCTCCTGCAGCTGTGCGGCAGACTGTCCGAATCCGTCATCCATTCGCTGTTGTGGCATGGAGGCCTCCTGCATCAAGTGAGGGAATCAGTCACCACTGGTCAGTGGGAGCAATCTTGGTGCCAGGGGTATGTTCATGCAGAACGCAACTCGATGTAGATATTCAGAAGCCTCAGCCGCAAGATCTTTCGTAGAGTTTCTGCGATCTCCAAAATGTTTTCATGGACTTACGCGTCCGGGCGCACGACGAGTCGGGCGTACGTGATCGAGCAAATTGAGTCAGGGGTATGTTGGTGCGGTGACGGTTATGACAGTACCTCGCGGGATTTCTGACGTTGGTCACGGTGGCGTCGATGCGGGTTCGCGGAATGGCTTGAGGGAACCACTCGGATGTGTCGTCCGTCGAGGTCGACGGAGGGACGTGCGGGCTAGGCTTCTTCCGCCTAAGTCCGGTATAATCCACCGTTCTGTCCGCTTCCATGGTCTGAGTCTGGTCCGGTTGGCGCGTGGTCAACTCATGGCCGGCTGGTGCGTTGTTTCCGACGGCATGGGAGACACGCACACTTCACGAGTCATGTTGCGAGAAGGAGTTTTGAATGACTGAAAAAGACGAGAAAAAGCGCGCGTTGGACTTGGCCCTGGCTCAGATTGAAAAGCAATACGGCAAGGGCGCGGTCATGAAGTTGGGGACCGAGGATCGACCGGCTGACGTGCCGGCGATTTCAAGCGGTTCCTTGGGATTGGATATTGCCCTCGGCGTGGGCGGATTCCCCCGTGGACGGGTCATCGAGATTTTTGGTCCGGAGTCGTCCGGCAAAACCACCCTGACGCTGCATGCAATCGCCGAGGCTCAGAAGGCGGGGGGCGTGGCCGCGTTCATCGATGCCGAACATGCGCTGGATTTGACCTATGCCAAGAAGTTGGGCGTGCAGACCGACGACTTGCTCGTGTCCCAGCCGGACACCGGCGAGCAGGCGCTCGAAATTGCCGAGACCCTCGTGCGCAGCGGCGCGATCGACGTGATCGTCGTCGACTCCGTGGCGGCGTTGGTGCCGCGGGCTGAGATTGAAGGCGAAATGGGTGATGCCCATATGGGCTTGCAGGCGCGGTTGATGTCGCAGGCCTTGCGCAAACTGACGGCGGCAATCGCCAAATCGCAGACGACCTTGATCTTCATCAACCAGATCCGCATGAAAATCGGCGTGATGTTCGGCAATCCGGAAACCACGACCGGCGGCAACGCGTTGAAGTTCTATTCGTCCGTGCGCCTGGATATTCGTCGAATCGAGTCGATCAAGGATGGTCAGGATGTCACCGGAAGCCGTGTCCGGGTGAAGGTGGTCAAGAATAAGATGGCCCCGCCGTTCCGGCAGGCGGAATTCGACATCATGTTTGCCGAAGGCATTTCCAAGTCGGGCGAGATCGTCGATATGGGTGTGGAGAAGCGTGTGGTGGAGAAGGCCGGTGCCTGGTACTCCTATAAAGGGGAACGATTGGGCCAGGGGCGGGAAGCCGTGCGCGATTTTCTCAAGACCAACCCGGCCATCGCCAAGGAGATTGAAGGAAAGGTGCGCGAACTTGCCGGGTTGCCTGCGCGTGGGGCCGACAAGAAAGTCGAGGCCAAAGAGGCCAAAGACGAGAAACCCGAGCGCAAGGTGGAGAGTCGGCAGGACGAGAAGCGCGGCCACAGTGCGAGAGCGACGACGTAGGGAGCGGCATGCCGGCTGGACCTGGTGGACGACGACGTGCGGAGTCGCCGCCGGATTTCCTGACCATGGCGATCCGGTACCTTGCCCGTGCCGACCGGACCGCGGCTCAGATCGAGCGGTACGTCCAGGACAAAGGGGCGAGCCAGGCGCAGGGTCGCGGGGTCGTGCGCGAGTTGGAGCGGCGGGGGTATCTCGACGATCAGGCCTATGCCGCTCGTTGGGCGGAAGCCAGGCTGTTGCGACGTCCGATGGGGCGTGAACGACTGAAACTGGAGCTCCTCAGTCGAGGCTTTGAAGGCACGGTGGCGGAGCGGGCCTTGCACAGTGCCTACCGGTCGATTTCCGAACAGGAGTTGGCGTGTCGGGCGCTAGAGGGGCGCACGACGAGCATGCGCCCGTCACAGTGGGTGAGATTTTTACGGCAACGCGGGTTTGATGACGACACCATTCAGCAAGTCACGCAAGTCGACTTGGAGACGGGGTTAGACGAGTTATGAGTCACAGTGTAAACGATCTGCGGCGAGCCTTCATCCGGTACTTTGAACAGCAGGGCCATCGGGCGGTGCCGAGCGCGTCCTTGATCCCCCAGGCCGATCCGACATTACTGTTCACGAACGCCGGAATGAATCAATTCAAGCGAGTGTTTCTGGGTGAAGAGACGCGCGCCTATCAGCGAGCCGTGACCGTGCAGAAGTGCCTGCGTGCCGGCGGGAAGCATAATGATCTCGAAAACGTCGGTTACACCAGACGTCATCATACGTTCTTTGAAATGCTCGGCAACTTTTCCTTCGGCGATTACTTCAAGGAAGAGGCCATCAGGTTCGGGTGGGAATTCCTGACGTCGGTCGTCGGACTGTCGAAAGACCGGATGTGGATCACGATCTTTCGCGAAGACGACGAAGCCGATCGGTTGTGGCGAAAGATCGGTGTATCGCCGAGCCGTATCGTGCGTTGTGGTGAGAAGGATAATTTCTGGCAGATGGCCGACACGGGCCCCTGTGGGCCTTGCTCGGAATTGCACTTCGACCAGGGACCGTCGGTGCCGGGCGATGACACGCCGAACGGTGAAGGCGACCGGGTCATTGAGATCTGGAACCTGGTGTTCATGCAATTCAACCGCGATAGCGCGGGGACGCTGAATCCACTCCCGAAGCCGAGTATCGATACCGGTATGGGGCTGGAACGCCTGACGGCGGTGGCGCAGGGACGGCTCAGCAATTACGACAGTGATATGTTCGCGCCGTTGTTGGCGGCGATCGGACGGCGGGCCGGTGCTGAGTACGGTGCGATGGAACAGGCGGATCGTTCCATGCGGGTTATTGCCGACCACCTTCGGGCGATTACCTTTTTGATGGCGGACGGCGTGTTACCGTCGAATGAAGGGCGGGGGTACGTGCTGCGTCGAATCCTCCGGCGCGCAGCCCGTCACGGCCGGTTGCTCGGCATCACCGAACCGTTCCTGCATGAGCTGACGGCGACGGTCGTGGACCACATGGGTGAGGCCTATCACGAGCTGCGGCCTGCGGCCGGTACGGTGGCCGAAGCGACGCGCGGCGAAGAAGAGCGGTTTATCGCCACACTCGATCAAGGGTTGCCGATCCTGAACGACATGCTCTCGAAGGTGAAGACGTCGGGGCAACAGGTGCTGCAAGGGACGGAGATTTTCAAACTCTATGACACGTACGGGTTTCCGATGGACCTCATCGCAGAAGCCTGCCGTGAGCAAGGGGTGACCCTCGACGAAACCGGATTTGAAGCGGCCATCGAAGAGCAGCGGACACGCGCTAGAAAGACCGGGGGCTTCGAGAGTGAGACGGCGAGACCGGCCCTCAGCGAGGTGGCCGCGCGTATCGGAACCACCTCGTTCGTCGGTTATGAGCGGTTGGATTCCGAGGGCGTGGTGCAGGCACTCCTCCAGGGTGATCGCCTCATCAAGGAAGCCCGGGAGGGCGACGAAATCGAAATCGTGCTCGACGTCACGCCTTTTTATGCGGAAGGCGGCGGGCAGGCCGGCGACCAAGGTGTGTTAAGCGGCACCGACGGTCGAGTGGAGATCCGTGAGACCACCAGGCCGGTGCCGACGTTGATCGTCCATAAGGGCGTGGTGACATCCGGGTCTATTCGTGAAGGCGAACGGCTTCAGCTTTCGGTGAATCCTCGCACCAGGCAGGCTGCGGCGCGTAACCATACGGCCACCCATTTGGTGCATGCCGCGCTACGTGATCTGCTCGGCCCGCATGTCAAACAGTATGGTTCACTGGTGGCGCCGAATCGTCTGCGCTTCGATTTTGCCCATTTCCGTCCTCTGTCCTCCCGAGATATCGACGAGATCGAATCGGTCGTCAATGAACAAGTCCGTCAGGATCAGCCGGTACAGACGGATGTGATGGGTGTGCAGGATGCCGTAGCAGGCGGGGCACTGGCGTTTTTTGGCGATAAGTATGGCGACCGGGTGCGAGTCGTCCAGATCGACACCTTCAGCAAGGAATTGTGCGGGGGCACCCATTGCCGGCGCACGGGCGAAATCGGTCTATTCCGGATCGTGTCCGAATCGGGAGTGGCAGCGGGTGTCCGCCGGATCGAGTGTTTGACGGGAAGTGGCGCGTTGGATTCCCTCAAACGCCTGGAAGCGGATGTGCGCGAGCTGTCCGATCTGCTCAAGGTCGCACCGAATGAAGTCGTCGCGCGTACCAGGAAGTTGAGCGAGCAGTTAAAAGACAAGGAGCGGGAACTGGCGGATGTGAAGCTCAAGATGGCGAGCACGTCGTCCGGTGACGCGCAGGCACGAGAGATTAAGGGTGTACAAGTCCACGCACAACGTACGGACGGCCTCGATGTGAACGGCATGCGAGCGCTCGCCGATCAATTGCGCGACAAACTCCGGAGCGGCGTCGTGGCTCTCGGCGCGGCCAACGACGGCAAGGTGTCGTTGCTGGTGGTGGTGACCAAGGATCTGGTGGGCCGTCTCAAGGCCGGTGAATTGATCAAGGAGATGGCGATCGAGGTCGGCGGAACCGGAGGCGGTCGTCCCGAGATGGCGCAGGCGGGCGGAAAGAATCCTGAGGGGCTCGGTCCGGCGCTCGAAAAAGTTTTTGGGTTGGTCCAAAAGGCCTTGGAAGGGTAAACTGATGAAGGGCCAGCGGATTCTCGCGATCGATCACGGCTCGAAACGGATCGGTTTTGCCCTGAGCGATGAGCTCGGGTGGACGGCCCAGCCGTTGGAGACGTTTTACCGCCGCAATCCCGAGGCCGACATCCGACATATTCAAGAGCTCGTGCGCGAGCACGAGGTCGGCCGGGTGCTCGTCGGTCTGCCGCTTCGGTTGGACGGCGAAAGCGGTCCGGCG